>CAZTEZ010000076.1:0-11316 GCA_964611815.1 uncultured Bacteroidia bacterium
GCTGCGGTCTGGAATGCGGTCTCAAGCGCTGGAGGCGCCTGGACAGAAAGCGGCACAGACGTTTACCGCACAGCCGGCAGTGTGGGTATCGGTACCATCTCGCCACGCGGTAAATTCGATGTCGACGGGCCCGGCGATGTCTATCTCGTAGACGACCCCAACGCAGGCACCACACAGTCGATCTACGTGCCCGGCCATGTGTTTTTGTCGCCTTACGATGGGACGGATATCGCTTATCTGCAAGCACGCCGACTCAATGATCTGGGCAATATGTCTATGCAGATTCGCACCCATAATGCCGGTACAATCGTAGAGGCGATGCGTCTGACAAACGTGGGCAATGTTGGCATCGGAACCACCGCTCCCACTGAGCGTTTGCAGGTCGACGGTAACATCAGACTTGGTGGCGCTTTTAACCACCTCGATGGCCGCATACTCATCCGCGATACCCGCGCCGTGAATGATGCCCCGGATGAATTCGACCGTTTGGTAGGCTTCGATTTCAAAGAGCGCAGCACCATCGGTGTGCCTGGATCAGGCATCTTCAGTGCCACGATGACCGTTGCCCCCTGGAACGATCCCTCTGGTGGCGACCACCACCAACTGAATTTCAATGACGGCGGCATCTTCTGGCGAACAGGCGATGCCAGTGCCACTACGGCCGCGGGCTGGAACGCGTGGTCGCAGTTGGCGACTACAAACGACCTGTCCTGGACGGTCAGCGGTGGCGATGCCTATCGCGAGACGGGCAATGTGGGTATAGGCACCAACACGCCTAGTGCGAAGTTCGAGGTGAAAGATTTCGGAACCACTGGCAACCTTGATGTCAATATTCCGGATTCACCCGGCTGCTGCGGTTATGCAAGTGGCAGCAACGACTACCAAACCTTTATTCCCAACACAACAGGCAGGCTAACAGCCATAGGTTTTGACACTTTTCAGCCTATGACATCTGAGGTCAGAATCTATGAAGGAACTGGTAGTGGCGGTACCCTTCTATATTCATTTAATGTAAGCAACCACAATGCCTACGGCACTAACTTTCCAGTTTCAGGAAACGTCATTTTGCAAGCTGGTCAAACTTATTCCTTGTTTTTTACCAACTCGGGGGGGCTGGTATTCCGTCCCGATAATATCTATCCAAATGGAGTATTTAACTATTTGGCCCCTAGTTATGACATCAACTTGAGGGTATTTATCGCACCTGAGTTTAATTCATTCACTGTAACAGGAGATAAGGTAGGCATCGGCACTAATTCGCCAGCATTTCCCTTAGAAGTTCTAGGCAGTGCGAATGACATCATTGCCTACGCCGCATTCTTCAATCAAGGCGGTAGCGTAGGCACGTTGTGGGTGCCTTCCTTCAACCAAGATATTAGCATTCGCGCTTCTCATGCCATTGTTGCTCAAGAGTTCGATGCCGTTTCGGATGCACGTATCAAAGATGTGAAGCAACGCCTGGACCGCGAAACGGCCCTTGATCAGGTGCTGGCGCTGCAGCCCACCGAGTATCAGTACATCGATACCGTTACAAAGGGCAGTGATGTGAAAACCGGCTTCATCGCCCAGGAGGTTGAAGCAGTAGCGCCGGAGGCGGTTAACATCATGGCAGATTTCGTGCCGTCTGTTTACGCGCTGTCCGAAACTGTTGAACTGCTGGAAGTTGAGCAACTACGCATACGCCTCCCCAAAGCCCACGACCTGGCCGTCGGTGATAGCGTCCAGCTCATTCTGCGCGACGATAAAGCGGCGTATCGGGTCGTTGAAGTCACTGATGAAGATGAGTTCGTGATCACTGGATGGAACGCGTCCACCCCTGAGCAATTGTTTGTGTTCGGCAAATGGGTCGAAGACTTCCACACCGTAGACTACGACCACCTCTACACGCTCGGCATCAGCGCCATTCAAGAGCTGTACGAGCAATTGGAGGCCTCCAACGCTCGCGTGGAGCAGCTGGAAGCGAAGCTCGCCCAAAAGAGCGCCGAAAACACCACGTTGAAAACCGAACAGGCCCGTCAGAAAGCCGAGCAGGCTCAGCTGAAGGCCACGCAGGCGCAGCTGCTTGATCGCCTGCAGCGCATCGAAGCGCTGCTCGGTCGGCAGGCCTCGAAGTAGTGCTTGCGTTTTTTTGAAGCCCGCATTTCTAGATGCGCTTAACATATCAAAAGCCCCGCCTTTTGCGGGGCTTTTTGCGTGGCACGCCATCAGGCCTTCTGCCGGTGGCTAAATAGTAAGCATAAGCCTTAGCGAGGGAGAGGGGCAATCGCCGTGGTTTAGTGTGCTTGACAGTACTTAAATATTAAACTTATTTTTATCATTTCGTTTAATTGTTAAGTTTGCTTTTTTAACGGTGATGTCTATTTTTAATGCGTAGCTATTGATTACGATCTCTGTGCTGATGGTTCGAGGTCACCTACCAGAAACTGTGCTCATTGTATTTAATAATAATGCTATGGGGCGGATTCTAAACTGCAATGGGTTGCTGTGAAGACGTAACCATTTCGGCATGGGGTCGTACAAATAGGACGCACAATTAACTCCTTCAGATGGAGCGCTGAGCCATCTTTCCACGCGTTGGCCACACGCTCGTTGTTAAGTTTCAATACCTAGTTTTTTCAATCATGCGCACACCCAAGCTTGCCCCACGTAAGTGGTTGAAAGCGACATTGTTAGATGTTAGTCATCATTCCCTTGATGCTCAACCCGAGGCCCTCACTACCAACCGCCGCCAGAACAGCAAGAGCCCGAAGCTGCTGAGCAACAACAACGGTTTTTGTTGCAGTATGCAGTTGTCCATCGGCCTATACACCCTTTTTCTCACGCTTGCGCTGGTGGGGCTTTCACAGAACCTTTATGCCCAAAACGTAGGCATCGGCACCACCAACCCCACCGCCAAACTGCATGTGGATGGTCCCCTGCGCGTAGGCGAAACCACCGACACCCCTGCCAGCTTGGGCGCGGGCGCCCTTCGCTGGAACGCCGCCCTTAGCCGCCTGGAAATTTCCGACGGCAGTGTCTGGGTGCCGGCCCAGAGCGACAACCTGGGAGACCACACCGCCACCACTTTTCTGACGATGAACGACAACCGCATCCGGCTGCGGGGCGACGATAACCATGCTTTGCGGTATGCAGGTTCTGGTACCGAGTTTGACGGGTTAAATGTGGATGGCCCCGCGTTATATGGTTTCAATGGTGGCGTATTGGGCAGCAACCAGTCCGGCACCGAAAGTATTGCATTGCGCTGGCTGGCAAATGGCAATGTGGGCATCGGCACCACCAGTCCTACCGCAACGCTACATACAAACGGCAGCGTTCGACACGACAACCTCTCCGGCACCGGAACCCGTATGGTGATCGCCGATGCAAACGGTACACTCGGCACTCAGGCTATACCGGCTAACACCGACAACCAAACGCTCTCGCTCTCTGGAGCCGACCTAACGATTTCTAATGGCAATACAATCACGCTGCCAGGTGACGACCTTGGCAATCACACCGCCACCCAAAACCTGCAAACAAACGGCTTCTGGCTCTCCAATGACGGCGATGATGAAGGTATTATGATTAGGGACAATGGCAACGCAGGCATCTTCAATGACACCCCGCAACATCCACTGCATATTAACGAAGATGGACCAGCTGGCAGCTTCAGCAGTCCTGTCAATTCTGACTGGAACAACTACAGTGTCGGTTCATTTTTTGATGCAAGTATTGGCTATCAAGCATTTGCCTGGACAAAGCCTATTCAGTTTAACGCATCAGGTGATTTGAATAATCTGGGCGTTATGATTTATTCGAACAGTGCTGTACAAAATTATAATTTCAGTTTGTCTGATGGCCCTAACCCTGCAACTTCAAATGTGTTGGCATTTGTAAGTGTATCCATAACTACTTACCCAGATGGCTCTAGTGTCTGGTTTGACATTCCATTTTCTTATCCTATAATTGTTGACAACTCGCAAAACTATTATCTACATATAACGACCTCTGGCACACCAGTAAACTCAGAAGCTTTGGGACTGAGGTATGCACTTGGCACATCAGGATCCATTCACAGAACATATATTTCAACAACTACACCTCCAGACTTGGATAATCCCTCAAGTCTTGATTTAAGTGCATTCACCGCTTCAACACCCTACACTGACCGCGACCTAGTTATCCGCTATGACATAGCGAAAACAAACGCGGAGTTCGTTGTTACCGGAAATGGGTTTGTGGGGGTGGGGACAAACGCCCCTGCTGCACAGTTACATACAATTGGCTCAGTGCGCCACGAAAATCTTGGCGGAAGTGGTAACAGAATGGTGGTGACCGACAACAACGGAAACTTGACTGCACAAGCAATTCCTGCCGGTGATAACCTGGGCGACCACACCGCCACCACTTTCCTGACGATGAACGACAACCGCATCCGCCTGCGGGGCGACGACAACCACGCTTTGCGCTATGTTGGCCCCGGGACGGAGTTTAACGGCCAGGCATTAGACGGCCCGGCGCTCTATGGCTGGGACGGCGGTGTACTGGGCTGGAAACAAGGTGCTTCAGAAGGCACAGTGCTACGCTGGCGTAGCAATGGGCGCGTGGGCATTGGCACCACCAACCCACAATTTCCGCTGCATGTAGACGGCGCTGTGGCCAGTACTCAAGGCTATGGTTTCTTGAACCGCACCAGCCCTACGGGCACCTGTGGTAGTTGTACGGGCAACTACAGCATTTATGCCTCTGACCGGGTTTTGGCAGAAGAGTTCAACGCTTTCTCTGATGCCCGTATCAAAGCCATCCGCAGCCGGGTAACCGGTGAAGACGCGCTGGGCGATGTGCTGGCCCTGCAACCCACCCGCTATGCGCACATCGACACCATGCAGAAAGGCACCCGCGAGAAACTGGGCTTCATTGCCCAGGAAGTGGAAGGCGTTGTGCCCGAGGCCGTTACGCAACATGCCGACTGGGTGCCGGATGTGTACCAGCTGGCTGAGGAAGTGACGCACAACGGCCGTCACCTGTCTTTCAAGCTCCCTCGCAAACACGACCTGCAACCCGGCGATAGTGTGCAGCTTATCCTCGCGCAAGAGAAGCTGGGGGCGACTGTGCTGGCGGTCAGCGGCAATAAACTAGAAGCACAACTGGCTGCGCAGCCCAAAGCCCCGGTAGCGTCGGCCTTCGTCTATGGCCGCTGGGTGGAGGACTTCCGCGTCGTGGACTACGACCAGTTGTATACGCTCGGCATCGGTGCCATTCAGCAGCTCGACACCCAACTTGAGGCGGCCAAGGCCGAGATTCAGACGCTGAAAACCCAGCTGGAGCACAAAACCGACGAGAACAGCGACCTGAAGGCCAAGCAAGCGCAGCTCGAAAGCAATCAGCAGCAGCTCTTTGAGCGCCTGGAGCAAATCGAAGCGCTGGTCGGACAAACGGCCAAAACTGCTCCTGCGCACGAGAGCACTGCTAAGCCGTCCACCCGGCCATAGCGCGCATTGTGTATTTAAAAATGTTAATTCGAGGGCGGGGGGTTTAAACTTTCCGCTCTTGTCGTTAACTTACGGCAGCAAATTTCACAACTAATTTCTGCTTCTATGCAAAACGTTTTACCCTCTCTGGCACTTGTGCTGGTGTTCGGTCTGTTCTCTGCTACTGCTTACGGTCAGGTCTGCGCCGGTCAAACTGCCCCCGACTCTACTGGCGTTACGCCAGAGGAACTTCCGCTGATTACTGATGCTGACCCTGACGGCAGCGCCGAAGTGACTTTCCGCTTCCCTTCTAACGGTGAAGTCGTTTTCGATCTTGGTGCCCTCACAGGTGTTCCTGGTATCGAAGTTGCGGCCAGTAGATTCAACACCAGCCTACAGTTCGACGGTGCCGATGCCGTACTGGTAACCGACGGTGGTTCACTTGCGCCCACGCCTTCTGCTAACGGCAGTGCAAGCGTGGTGAGCACCAACGCGCCCGGTAACGACACTTGGGAAATTCCTGAGACCAGCACTGACGACTACATTGGCTGTGCTACGATTGAGTACAGCGCGACTGCCGACGGCAGCTACGATGTGTCTCTGCGCCCCTCTCTCGACGGCTTCCTGGTACTGAAGTCTATTCCGGCCATTCCGATTCCCGGTTTCAACCTGCCCTTCGAAGAAGGCGATACGATCGTTTACGACTCGATCAGCCCGCAGCTTCAGGCCATTCCCAACCCCATCGGTGGTGGCTCAATCCTTACGCCCGAGCAGTCTGACTCACTCGCTGGTCTGGTAACGCGCCCCGCACCTGGCGACATGCAAACGCGCTTCGTGAAGAACGCACCCTCTGGTGTAGTTGAGCTCGCAAAAGCGATGAACTTCCAGGTTTTCCCCAACCCGGTAACAGTTTCTTCTGCTGTGCGTTACACGCTCGAAAACAACGCGGATGTCAGCATCACGCTGACCGACGTTAACGGCCGTGCGATCACAGAGATCTTCTCTGGCAACCAAACTGCCGGCACTTACGAGCATGCGCTCTGCGCCGACTGCGGCGATTTGGCACCCGGTCTGTACTTCGTACACGTCGTATCGAACCAGCAGCAGTTCTCGCAACGCGTTGTGGTGCGCTAAGCACGCCACGCGCTAAACGTATTCAGCAGCCACCCCACATCGGGGTGGCTGTTTTTTTTTGAGTAGATTCACGTACAAGACCACTTCACACAAAAGCAGATGGCTATGGCAGACAAAAGATGGATGATATACGGCGCCAACGGTTTCACGGCCCAGCTGATGATCGAGCTGGCCATTGAACGCGACATGACACCGCTATTGGGCGGACGCAGCTTCGAGAAAATCGAGCCCATCGCCCAAAAGCATGGCCTTGAGACTCGCATCTTCAGTTTGAACAACAAGCTGCAGACCCAGGAGGCGCTCAAGCATATCGACCTGGTAGTCAACGCCGCCGGGCCGTTCGTGTACACCGCCCACGCCATGCGCCAGGCCTGCCTTGCGACTCAGACGCACTACCTGGACATCACCGGCGAGCTGCCGGTCTTCAAAGAAACCTATGCCGCCGACGAGGCGGCACAGGGTGCGGGCTGTGTGCTGATTTCTGGCATGGGCTTCGATATCGTCCCCAGCGACTGCCTGGCGAGCTACGTCATCCAGCAGATCGAGCGCCCCACCGAGGTGGAGGTGGCCATCAGCGGGACGGGCGGCAAGCCGAGCGCCGGCACACTGAAGACCGTGATTGAGCTCATCGACGAAAAGCCCACGCGCCTGAGCAAGGGCAAGTATGTGCCGTATAAGCTGGGCGAAGGCGGCCGCTGGGTGCCGTACCCCAACCGCGAGCTGTTTGCGATTCCGGTGCCACTGGGCGATCTGGCAGCCATCCGCCACCAGTATGGCATCCCGAACGTAACCGGCTATATGTCGATGGCGCCAAAGACCGCCAAGCGTCTGGCGACTTTCGGTGGCCTCACACAGACTCTGATGAAGGCCGACATCCTCAAGCGCCTGACGCAGAAGGTGGTGGCCAGCCGCGCCACCGGCCCCGGCGAGCAGCTGCGCCAAACGGGCCAGACGTGCTTTTGGGCCGAGGCTCGCAACGACAAGGGCGAGCGCTTTAGCGCCGGCCTGCAAAGCGTAGAGGGCTATCGCATGACCGCCGAGTGCACCATCCGCGGGGTGGAGCGCATCCAGAGCCAAGACTGGACAACCTACGGCGCGCTATCGCCCTCCCAAGCGTTTGGCGCCGATTTCATTCTGGAGCTGCCCGACACGGTGCGCTACGACAACATGCAGTTGAACAAGCACAAAGACGACTAAATCGCGCCGCTCTCGCGCAACACCATCTCGACTTCCGGCTCGGCCAGTTGCAGCTGCTTGGCGATGGCAGCGACTGACTTGCCTTCGTAATACGCGTTCTCGATATTCGACTTCAGATCGGGATCCAGGTCTGTCGCGACGGCCGTTTCGGTGCCAGCGTCTTCGCCTTCAAGTAGCTCCTCGGTAGTGTAACGAACGGGGTCGGGGCGGTCGGCATCGTCGTTTTCAGCCGGCGGAATGTGCTCGGCCGCCTGTTTGATGGCGTTCATAAAGCGCTCGATGTGATCATCGAACACGTAGATGCGGTCAGTGTAGGTGCCCTCCTCGCCATCGCGCCGGGGATGGATGTCCTCGATCATTAGATAGCGGTGGCCATTGTCGGCGAGGTGGACTTCCAGCTGGTAGCGGCGGCCACCAGCACGCAGGTGTTTCTCAAACAGGGGTTCACGTTCAGCGGGCATAGGCTAAAGACTAAAGCGTCAATCGGCTTTAAACATACACAAGCCCTATCGAATAATCGGGGTACCCCCAGATGTCGAAGCGAACAGGTCGCTTAATAAAACAGCTTGAAGGGCAGTTGCTCTTCCACCAGGCGCGGGCCGCTGCCGAAGCGCCCACCAGTGCCTTTGTAGCGCTCGAAACACGCCTCCCACAGCTGGGGCAGGTGTTTCATCACCTGGTCTTTTTCGATGAACGCAAAGAGATTGCCACGCAGGTGCGCACTTAATATTTCGCGGCGCAGCTGGTGGTAGGGGCGGTCTGAGAGCAACACTGTCACGGTGTTGGGCGAGCAGTCTTTGATGTGCTCTATCAACAGGTGGCCCTCATTGTTGCCGAGCGATAAGCCAACGAATGCAATGCCGGGGGCATCCTGCGGCGCGTGGCGGTAGCCATTCCACAGTTTCTCGGACTGCTTTTGGCTGTCGGAGCTCATGAACACCGACCTAGGTTCAATGGCTTCCAGCGCGTATTGCAGCATGGCGAGGAACTCGCTGCTGGCATCTGCCAGAAAAACGGCAGGCGGTGAAGCATTGAAATTGGGTACGGCCACGGGGCGGTTAAAGTGCAGTTTGAAGAAGCGTTTGAGTTATGAAACAGGGCAGGTTGATTCCTGTACTTCTGACAAACATACGATGTTTTGTGGATAAAGTCAGCCCTTGGTTAACGCCAAAGCCATCAATTGCCTGATTTAAAGCCGCTTAGAATCCAAAGTTTTTTCTGATGGCTTAGGGCTTAACTTTTCATTTAAAACAAAGACTCACAGACGGGCTGTGAGTCTCAGTGGGTGTTGATTATTTAAAGAAAAACCAGACGCTTGCGGCGGGCGTTGGCGTGGCCTCAGGCCTAGCCTTCGCGCCAGGGCAGCCAGGTGTCGGTGCCGAAATCGATGCCGGCAGCGGGTTTGTTCTGCAGGGTGGCCGCTTTGGGGGGCAGGGACTCGTCTGGGCACACCGCACCGGTCGGCTGGTTGAGCGGCAAGAGCAGCTGCGTCCGGCGGTTATCATAGGGCGTGGCGCCCACGCCGCCGTTGAAGCGGTGGCTGTGCTCGGCGAGGCTGATGGGCTGGTGCTGAATAAGTATCAGCGCGAGCTGCCCCTGGAAGCCGTTGGTGCCGTTGGTGCCGATGTCCAGTTGAACTGGCAGGCTGGTGGGCGGCATTTGGCTCGCGCTGCCAAAGGGGCTCATGGCGAGGTTTTCGCCGTCGAGCAACACATCCCAGTCCAGTGGCGATGCCGAGCGGCGGATGAAGCTCAGGTAGTGCCAGTCGGTGCCGTTGATGCCGTTCACGCTCGTGAAGCCACGGTCGTTCACGCCGTCTGTGTAGCCGATGCGCAACTGATTGGTCCCGTTCAGCGCCATGAAAAAGCCGGCTCCCGACATCGCCGTTTGAATCGCCAACACCTGCGGGCTGCCGAACCCACTTAGGCGCCGGAACCACATTGAGAAGGTGAAGTACTGCGCCGTGAGCAGCGCGTCTGCATCCGGGACTTGCACGCGCTCGTTGCCGCCGTTCAGTTGCAGGCAGTATTGCTGGGAAAACGGGAAGTCCACCCGTCGGGTGCGCACGTCCATGCGCTGGAGGGTGATTTCGAAAGGTTCGGGTTGGCCGGGTTTTACACGCCCGATGCTTTGCAGGGCATAGCGCTGGCCATCCAAGCTTTGCAGCGCACGAAACTTCAGCAAGTCGCGCAAAGCCGGCACCCCCGGCCGGGCACGCAGTTTTACCAGACGCGCCTGCGCAAGGTTGGCCCATTCGGCGGCGTAGTAGCGTGCGAGCAAGCCGCGGTTGCGCCCGGGTTCGTCGTCGAAGCGCAGCGAGAGCCGATCGCCCGAGAAGTACGCCTGCTGGTAGCGCTCGAAGGTGTGCACCCCAGCTGAATAGTTGGCGGTGGGGCAGACGGTAGCCGGCAGGCGGTTTTCGATGCTCATCTCCTCAATTTGACGCGGGCGCACATACAGCAGGCGCGGTGCGAAATCGGTGCGGTACGCCAGCTCGTCGGGCGTGGCGATGAACTGCGGCACGCTCAGTCCGCTGTCGGTTTCCAGCTGATCGTAGGTGGCGCTGAAGGGCCGCGCCTCGATGTCGTTGGTGTCCGTTACAGTCTGGTTGGGGTTGCTGAGGCTGGCGGCTGCAAACTCGCGCTGGGTGCGCTGTTTGTGCTCATCGAGCAGCGCATCGTCGCGATCGTTGGCGTAGGTCCAGCGCTGGGTGCGGGGGTAGCTCGCCGAGAGCAGCTCTTGCTCCAGCGGCGCACTGCGGTCGACGATCGGCGAAATATCCGGCCCACCGGGCGCGTAGAAAGCATCGCGTGGCTCCATACGAACGATGCGGCGCTCGGTATCGGTCTCGAAGTGCAGGTTGAACATCAGCGTCAGCGTCTTCAGCAGCTCCAGCACCGTCACCTCTGGCAGGTTGGCCCGCAGATCGTACGCATTGCCTTCATAGACCTCGTTCAGCCGTTCTATTTGGATGAAAGAGCCCGCTTTGTTGATGCCGCTATCGGGCGCGTTGGCCGTGAACATCACCAGCGCATAGCCCTGGTCGATCCATTCCGGTAGAATCTCAATTTCTTCGTCGAACTGCACGTCCCACAGCCCCGTGTTGCCGGCGGCGATCACGTTCCAGAACGACGTGATGATGGCGCCATTGGCATCCACTAGCCCGACATTGAGCCCCGTGACATTGCCAAGGCCAGGCGTGCCGTCGGCGATGTAGCGGCCCGCTATGCGGTACCGTCCCGCGCGCTGCGGCAACCAGGTCTGAAAGCTGCCGCCCTCCCAGCCGTTGGGCGCCGAGGCTGAGCTGCTGTAGGTGAACGTGCCCACTTCCGCAGCCGAGTCGTCGTCGACGGTGTCGAAGTGCAGCATGTTGCGAAAGCGGTTGGCAATGGTGTCGTCGGTGCTAAGGCTCAGCTGCGCAACCATCAGTTTGTCTTCGCCTAAGCGCTCGCTGAATCTTTCGCGCACGAACGGCAAGCACAGCGGGTGCTCGTTCTCGCCGCGGCAACAACATCCCTTCATTTGAGTGGACGCG
>CAZTEZ010000077.1:0-11246 GCA_964611815.1 uncultured Bacteroidia bacterium
CTTTCGTTCTCAGGTTTTCTTATTGGGCTGTCTAAATTTTGGGGGGCATTACAAAACAGACCCACGTTTTTACTCAGAGTTCCGTGGGGGACTACTGCTAAAAGAGTGGTTCAAAGTAGCTGGCGGCTTTGGTAGTTTGCGCCACTTAGATAACAGCTCAGCATACTATCCAGTCGAAGCGGCACTAATTGCCCGCATGGGACCTCTTGACTGGCAAATTGGATGCACCGCCATGCTCGGTGGTGATCTGGCTCAACCTGCTTTGCGTGCAGAAAGCCGATTGAGTTTTCGTTTTGGTGTTGCACGATTTTAATTTGAACCACTATGCGTAAGTTGAATTTTATAGTCCTTCTTTTGTATTTGAGTATTGGGCATGTTATTGCTCAAGAAGAAAACACTTACGAAGGTATAGCCAAGTCTGTTATCAACTTTAGAGAGACACCTGCTTCTGACGGTAATCTAATAAGGCAACTACCTCCAAACAGCCTGTTATACATATTAAGTAGAAAGCAGGAAAACGGTTATTTAGAAGTCATTGATATCCAAACCGGTAAGGTCGGATGGGCTTATGCAAATGCTGTCTCAATCACTAAAACGATCCCGATTGAAAAAGGCGATAACTTTACTGAGTCGTACACGAAAGGAGTTGTAAAATCAAAAGTTGAAATTAAAAATGACACCAAACTCGTAATTACCTTACAAATTGCTGGCACTATCAATCAAATTAAACCCAATGAAGTCTTGAGTTTACATGTAAGCCCTGGCCGTCATAAATACCATGCTAGTGCTATGGGAGTTTATCCAAGCAGTGGATACGATGACTTTAAAGGTGCCCACACTTACACTTGGAAGTTTTATATTTCAACAATTGAAGTCCCCAAGTATTGATCATCCGCATTTTACTCATATCAGTCTCTGGTATGTTGTTGGTCTGTCTCCTAGACATGCCCTATGGCTACTATCAATTCATACGCTTTGTTGCCCTGATGGGTTTCGGGTACATCGGCTATAAATACTACCAATCCGAACAATTCAATCTTGCTTATATCTTTTTTGCACTGGCTGTACTTTTTCAGCCGATTTTCAAGATTTCTTTGGGAAGAGAGCTTTGGAATATCGTTGATGTGATCGTGGCCATATTTTTAGTGTTTATGGCTTTTCGATTTCCCCCAAAAACGAAAGGTGATACAAGAGATACAAGCAGTTGAATGTTCTTTATCTTCCCATACCCCTCCAAACAGCATATACGACCTGAGCAGGCTTCTTAAACCACCCTATCACACCCCCACCCCCACCGGCAGCAAGAGCTTGAGCATCAGCGTCTCGAAGACGTAGGTGTCTGGCAGATCGGTGCGCTCGATGCCCTTGAGCTGGAGGTCGGCCTGGTAGATGAGCTCCAGCGCGCGGTGGATGCTCGGCAGGGGGTGCAGACTGACGGGCGCGATGTAGTTGCGGGCGATAAAGGGGCTCATGCCCAGTACTTTGGCGATGCTGTTTTCGTCGCGGGCCCCGGCCTGCACGCACATGCCGAGCTTCTGGTAGTACGCGAACAGCTGCGCGACGAGTAGGATGGGCGGATTCTCCTTCGTGTTCTTCATCATCATGCGGGCGATGGTCTGCGCGCGGGCGCTCTCACCCTTGCCGAGTGCGTCCTGCAGCTCAAAGACGTTGAAGTCTTTGTCGATGGCGATGAACTCGTGCACCAGCGCGCGGGTGATCTGCGTCTGCTTGCGCAGGCGGAGGTGCAGCAGGATCTTTTCGAGCTCGCTTTCAATCAGTTGCAGGTTCGTCCCCAACGACTGCGCGACGACCTGCAGCGCGTCGGGTGCAATCGAAAAGCCCTTGGCAGCCAGCATCTCGTTGATCCAGCCTGGCACTTTGTTCTCGTACAGCGGCTTGCTCTCGAAAACGGTCGCGGCTTTCATGATCGTCTTGCCGAACGCGGTGCGGCCATCGGGTTTGCTTTTGTGCGGCCACACGAAGACGAGCACCGTCGTCTCGACGGGTGCTTTCAGGTAGCCCTCGAGGGCGTCCAGCTCGTTTTTGTTAATGCGGTGCGCCTCTTTCACGATTAGCAGGCGGCGCTGCGCCATGGTCGGGTAGCTCTTGGCGATGCCGAGCAGCTGCGCGGCCTTCACATCGTTGCCGTAGAGGGTGTCCTGGTTAAAATCACGCTCTTGGGGCTGCAGCACGCTGTCTTCGAGCTGCCGCACGAGCTTGTCGCGAAAGTAGGGCTCGGCGCCATAAATAAGATACACGGGCGCGAACTGCCCCTGTTCGATCTGCTTGCTGAGCTGCGCGAAAGTCATGCGGCTAAGTTAGGGGAATTGGCGTGAAGCCGAAAAGATCATGGGCTTTGGCAGGCTTTCGTTTTTGTAAAATTGGAACACATCGTCGGTAAATAGGTTTGAATAGTGTAGATAAGCTCACAGTATGAATATCTCCAAACAACCCATTACCCTCTTTTGGTTCCGTCGCGATTTGCGCTGGATCGATAACCACGGCTTCTACGAAGCACTGATGCGTGACGAACCAGTGCTGCCCGTGTTTGTCTTTGACAAGCACATCCTCGACGAGCTGCCCAAGCAGGACAACCGCCTGATTTTCATCCACCGCCAGCTCGACCAGATGCGCGAGAAGTTCGAGGCGGCCGGCGGTACGCTCTGGTCAACCTACGATACGCCCGAGGCGGCCTTCAATCAACTGCTTGACAACTATACAGTTGCGGCCGTCTACACCAACGAAGACTACGAGCCCTACGCCATCCAGCGCGATTCGCAGATCGCAAAGCTGTGCGACGAAAACGGGGTCGAGTTCAAGGCGTTCAAAGATCAGGTGATTGCGCACAAAGACGACGTGATGACCCAGCAGGGTAAATTCTACAGCGTGTTCACGCCCTTCAAGCGCTCTTGGTACGACCGATTCAACAAAACCGAGCACCTGGTGCACTACCGTTCCGAAGATCACCTCGCCAAACTGATGCAGACGGATCAGCCGTTTGCATTGACCAGTTTCGAGGCGATGGGGCACGTGGATGCTGATGTCGATCACCTGTTTCCGGAAAAAGCGCTGTACGAGCAGACCGTGGAAGACTACGACGAGAAACGCAACTTTCCGGCGGTGGAGGGCACCTCACGATTGGGGGTGCACCTGCGACACGGCACACTGAGTGTGCGCCGAGTGCTTGAGAAAACCTTAAGTGCTGAACATCCAGATGCATTCGCCAACGAGCTGATATGGCGCGAGTTCTACATGCAGGTGTTATACCATAACCCGCATGTGGTGGCGCATAGTTTTAAGGAGAAGTACGATGACATCGAGTGGGAGAACAACGAGCAGCACTTCGAGGCCTGGAAGCAGGGTAAAACGGGCTTCCCGATGGTGGATGCCGGTATGCGCGAGCTCAACAATACGGGCTACATGCACAACCGCGTGCGGATGGTGACGGCCAGCTTCCTCACCAAGCACCTGCTGATTGACTGGCGCTGGGGCGAGGCGTACTTCGCGGAAAAGCTGCTCGATTACGAGCTGTCGTCGAACAACGGCGGGTGGCAGTGGGCGGCTGGCAGCGGCACCGACGCCGCGCCATATTTCAGGATTTTCAACCCCGAAAGCCAGCTCAAGAAGTTCGACCCGCAGAAGCAGTACGTGAAGAAGTGGATCCCGGAGTTCGGCACGGACGATTACCCAGAGCCCATCGTTGTGCACAAGATGGCGCGCGAGCGCTGTCTGGAGCGCTACAAGGCGGCGGTGTGAGGGCTTTCAGTCTTTCGCAAGCGGAATCGGCACGTTGCTGAAGCTGAGTTTGAAGTCCACCTTTAGGGGCTCGCCATCATTCACAAACGGATCGGTACAAGTCATGAGCTTGCCCTCTGCAACCCCACTGACAAACACGACTTCTTTTCCTTCTAGGCCACCTTTTGCGACATTATTCACCGTAAGCGTGGCGGGTACATCGAAATGTGGGAAGGTGAGCGTTGAATGTGCATTATCTTCCGAGTCGGTATACACAATGGAGCCGGACCCCCACACTTCCTGGCAAGGTGACTTTAGACCCTCGAATTCACTTTTCCCTTTGTGGTCTATCGGGTTGGTATCAGCAATTTCGATACTGTCGCCATTTTCCAAATAAAAGATCATTGTCCGTAAGGGTTTGCTATCTTCGTCTGTAGCCACAAAGGAAGCACTTACGGAGTCAATGGCAACCTGTTTATCATTCAGCATCGCTTCATAGCTGCTGAGTTGTGCAAAGCCGTGGCTGCTAAAAACTGTCAGCAGCCCCAGGCCAATCATAAAAGTCAATGGCTTGTTCATGGTGTTCATATTGTTATTGCTCTATGAAACGTAAAGGTAAGTTTTGAAAAGTTAGACGAATAGACGCCTTCTCAAGATTTTCGTAGGCTTCGGATTCAAAGTCGTGCAATTCCGCTTGCGTATCAAACGCCACCACCTGACAAACTGCATTTCCACTGATCGAAACATACTTTACTGCGTTGATCGTTAGCACTTCGCTTTTCGTAAGCGTGATTTTACCAGCAGTCCCTCCATTCTGGCCAGTGCGATATGCGCTGTCGCGCAGTTGCGACCCCCCAGGTGTATAGTAAATACAGGTGCCGGAAGGAGAGCCGGCAGTGAATTCAGTCGGCCCCAACAGCAGCTCGCCAGTAAACA
The DNA here is from genome assembly GCA_964611815.1 of uncultured Bacteroidia bacterium. Lineage (GTDB taxonomy): Bacteria > Bacteroidota > Bacteroidia > J057 > CAZTEZ01 > CAZTEZ01. The sequence goes on from CAZTEZ010000077.1 coordinate 4,672, forward strand.
GAGGCTGCATGTGGTCGCTCAGTTCGATGCGCCCACCATTGCTTAGGTGAAACGCAAAGTGGCGGTCAAAATGCGTGTGAAAGTGCCCGCGATGCGGCACGCGCTCCACGATCACCGTGCCGCTGGCGGAATCCACTGCAATGGTGTCGCCGTTGATGGTGGCGCTGGCCATAAAAGACTGCGCAATCGATGTCTGTACAGCGAATGACAGACAAACTAGCAGTCCATTTATCGATTTCAGAAAAAAATGCATTCGCGGGCTGTGCGATTACAGCGAATTGATTAAAGGGGTGGAGCTTATTTTTTAGCGGTTTTTTGGGGCAGCTGTATTGGCACGTTATTAAACGTCAGTTTGAACTCGATCTCCTCGGGTGCTTCATCGCCCATCCCGAACAAATCAGGGTCGGTAATCAGCTTGCCCTGCACCTGCCCACTGACGAAAATCACGGCTTTGCCGTCCAGCCCGCCCTCGGCTGCGTTCGTCACCATTAGCTTGGCCGAACTGCGCCCTGCCGGATACGCGGAAGTCGAAAACACTTCCTCTTCGGCATCATAATAAACAATAACGCCGGGCTCGGGCACCTCTTCGGGTGGTGCCTCGCTCTCCATGCCCAAAAACTCAGTAGCGCCTTTGCCGTCAACGCCGCTTTCTTCGAAGACATAGATGTCGCCCGCCTCGTGCAGATGGAAGACAAACGTGCGCAAAGGCGGGTCGTCGCTGTCCTTGGCCGGCGGAGTAAACTCGGCAGAAACCGAGTCGACGATGATCGGCAGGTCGTTCAGCGTAGCCTTGTAGCTACTGAACTGGGCCTGTGCCTGTGTGCCAAAGGCTAGCATCAGCAGGCCTATTAGATAATAAGAAGAATGAGGTACCATGCCTGTAAGTTTACTACTTTTCAACCAAAGTAGAGTAACATGTACCGAATCACCCCCAGCCTGCTCCTGTTCGCACTCTTTTTGCCAGGTATTTTGCATGCCCAGCAGCCGAGCGTCGTGACGCTCATGAGCCAGTACTGCGAGCAGTTCGACCTGACGCGCGGCAGCGAATACGGCAGTTGCACCCCGGCCTTCATTCGCAAAAATGCGGATGTCGTCGACGAGCGCAACGGTTACCTCGAAATCTACACCGGCGCGTTTATGCCCGCCGACCCCATGCCGACGCTCAAAGTGGCGCACTATATCCACAAGGGTGTGCACCTGCTGGCGGTGGCCGAGTACGAGAACACCTCAGGGGATGTTATCGGGCAGAAGCTGAACATCTACCAGTGGTCGGGCACGGAGTTGAGTGACGTCACGCGTGAGCGCTTCGCGCAGATGCTCAGCCCCGACGAGCGCAACAAAGTTTGCGACGACTACGGGGGACAGTACAATTTTGAGACCAAAACCTGGGAGGGCTGCTGGTGGGAATACGTGCTGCCCCGCAACGGGCTAACAGTACAGGTTAAGCTGCACTTGATGGATGGCACCGAGGAGCTGAAAGTCCTGGACTACACGAAGTATGACTTCGACTTGAATAGCGGAACGTTCGTGCGGAAGTACGATTGATATACGCCTTTACAACTCCTCCGCCAGTTCGATCGTTACAAAACGCTTGTCGAGGTCGATGGACACGATGCGCACCTGATAGGCCTCGCCTTGGCGGAACAGCTCTTTGGGATGGCGGATATGCGGCAGCTGGTTTTGCAGCAGATTGAGCGGCAGCAGCGCATCGCGGTAGCGGCCGATGTCGAAGAACGCGCCGAAGTCCATGAGGTTTTTCACGCTGGCACGCAGCTTTTGCCCTACTTTCAGGCTAGCATAATCGGTCAACTTTTCGTCCATAGTACTTGTGTAATAAAATTGTCTTTTGTAATTACACTTACTTTGAGTTCGCCGAATTGCGGTAAACACTCAAAGCAGTCTTCTTACGCTTACCCCTTTGCAATGATTCAAGGTATAAAAGAAACCGTGCTTTATGTGCACGACCTGGAGCAGGCCCGCCAATTCTACGGCCAGACGCTCCAACTGACCGAGCACACCTACGTGCCCGGCAAGCTGCTGTTCTACGAAGTCGGCTACAACATGCTGCTGATGTTCAACCCCAACTACACGCAAAGCTCGCGCAGTGTGCCACGGCACTATGGCGGTGGCGAGCAGCACTTCTGCTTTGAGGTGCCACTTGAATCTTACACCAATTGGAAGGAACGCCTGATGATCGCGGGCATCCACATTGAACACGAGCAGGAGTGGTCGACGGGGCGCAACTCGTTCTATTTCCGCGACCCGGAGAACAACAGTCTAGAAATCGCTGAGCCGGGCATCTGGGCGCGCATTGCCGAGCGCGAAAGCGAGGCGGCGTAGGCATCATTGTAATATCTGCAATTGATTGGCTCTAAACGGTCGCAACGCGACCGTCGTCTCGAGCGGAGCCGAGAGACCCGAGAGGATAGTCCGCCAGCAGTAGACTCGGGTCTCTCGGCGGAGCCTGTCCTGAGCGCAATCGAACGGGCTCGAGACGACGTTTTCTCCGAAAACGTTAGTTTATATAGCCGTAAAAAACGACTAAACATCCTTTCTTCAATCATGCAGCACGAGGCGAACCTCCTCGCACCCGGCCAGGCGCTGCTGGGCCAGCTCTTCGATGAGCAGCATCAGGTCTTGCAGAAACAGCCGGTTGTCGAAATAGTCGGCAAACAGATGCGCTTGCATTTCTGACTCTGGATCACTGAAGCGGCAATCGTCCGTCAACGGGTTGCCGTCTTGTAAAGCAGTAGCCAGACTGACGGCCGCCTCTTCGATGGCGTCGATCGACTGCCAGGCGTCGTCGGTGGGCGTATGGTCTAGCTCGCTGTCGGCGGCGTGAAAATAGCGCATCAGCGGGGCAAGCCGCAGCCCGTGCTGGCGCTCAATTTGCAAGATGATGGCCTCCTCGCCATATTGCTGCGGGCCTTCGAGTACTAACTGCACAAAGCGCGTACTGATGTCCGGCGCATCGAAATCCATGCCACCAAAGCCATGGTCGATGGGCTGGTCGCGGGCTTCTATTAAGACGTGCAGAGGCATGGTGTGGCAGAGCGTGAGCGGAGTGGGCAGTGGCAGTGTTATTCAAAATTAAACAGAATCCGCCAAGGCCCGACTCCGTTTTGCAGCGCATTATCTTAAACTGATGAATGAATTCAAAGACACCGCCACCCTGTTTGAAGCGGCCCAAGCCTGCACCCGATGCCCACGGATGGCTGGCAGGCGGCGGGTGCTGAGCGAGAAAAATGGCAGTCTGCAGCCCCGGGTGCGCGGGGTGCCGAACGCACGGGTGTTCCGTTCTTCGGCGATACGTCTGGAGACAATCTTGAGCAACTGATGGATGCTGCTGGGCTCTCGCGCGAGTCGGTGTTCATTTCGAATGCGGTGCTGTGCAACCCCCAAACGCCCACAGGTGCCAATGGCAAGCCCACCGCCAGCGAGCTGACCAACTGCAGCGGGTTTCTGTCGGCGACCATCGAACTGCTCGATGCGCCGGTGATCGTTACGATCGGCGGGGTGGCGCTAGATGCGCTTTCGCGCCTGTTTAAGCACGAGTACAAGCTGAAAACACACGCCGCGGAGCTGCTCGACTGGAACGGCCGACGGCTGTTTCCGGTGTACCACATGTCGCCGCTGGGGCTCATTCACCGCAAGTGGGACGCACAACTGAGCGACTGGCAGCGCCTGGGCCAGTTGCTGGACGGCATCGACGCCTGAATGCAGGCCAGCCCCTGAATGTACGGCAAGTGCAGATTCTGCGTTAATTGCATACGACATTCTAAAACCAACCTGTATGAAAACCGACTGGTACCTCAAAGGCGTGCTCACCGTTATCGCCATCGCCCTGACACTCAACGTACTCAACGATCTGAACCTGCTGCCGACCGCGCAGGCATCTGAAAAGCCCACCTTCGTTTCGCCCAGCGCTCTGCCCGTCAACCCGGATGGCAGCATCACGATCCGCATCCCCGATGGCGAGCGGTTGAACGTGAACGTGGCTGCCGTGGGTGGCAACTCGTTCTTTGAGCAACAGCTGCCCGTCGACATCCGCACTGTTGATGGCACGCCGGTGTTTGGCGGTCGGGTGCCGGTGCAGGTGAACAATTAATGGCGGTAGAGCATCGGCAAACACGAGCAGCAAAGCCCGGATATCGGCATGGCCGACACCGAAATGTGCACAGCATGTGCATAGCGTAAGCGGGTGTAGGCGCGCGTGGGGTGCTTTATTTGTTATTTTGAACGCACTTAAGTTCAAGCCACTATGCGTTACGTCGTCCTCATCAGTTTTGCCGCCGCCATCGGTTTCATGGGGTGTAAATCCAGCACCAACAGCAACGACCCCCTGCGCCAGCCGGGCAGCCTCTCGCAGTGTGTAGACGAATCGAAAATCAACCCCGACCAGGCCTGCACCATGGAGTACGACCCCGTGTGCGGCTGCAACGGCGAGACCTATAGCAATGATTGCGTCGCCAAACGCAACGGCGTGTTGCGCTGGACGGCCGGTGAGTGCGAGGGCGACAAAACCGGTGACAACTAAGCGGCTGTTAAGACGCGAGCATCCCACGCGCCGCCCTTACATTATGCAAGTACACCTTCGGCTCTACTGTGTTCTGTTGTCGTTTCTCACCATTTCTGCGTGTGAGCATCAGCCTGCCGGCGAACACCAACATGGCGACCAGGCGGCTGAGAAACCCACACCTGCCGATACTGCTTGCATCACAAAAAACCCGACGGTGGGGCCCGACGACATTTGCCTGGCCATCTACGGCCCGGTGTGCGGGTGCGACGGCAAGACCTACGGCAACGATTGCGAAGCCCAGCGTGCGGGCGTCACCCGCTGGGAAGACGGCGTTTGCCCAGACGACAGCGCCTCGGCAATTCCCGACACTCTTGAGTGAGTCGCAAGACCCCCTGGGCGTGTCCTAAACCTACGCTGAAGCTCGCTTAAAGGCAGCTTAACTCCAAAAACGGCGAACGAATCGGGCGTTGTGCGTGCTATAATAATAATGTCACACGTCCCAAAACCCCTCCGAACCTTCAGTCTGTTGCTCCTGTTTCCGCTGGCCTGCATGCTTGGCTGCCAAGACAGCCCTACTGACACCAAAGCAAAAGGCCTGCCCGACGACACCACCAGCGAAGTCGGCTGCATGACCAAATACCCGTTAAAGACCCCGAAAACTGATTGTGTGGACACGGTCGGTTATGTTTGTGGTTGCAACGGCGAGACCTATAAAAACGCATGTGAAGCCAAACTGGCAGGTGTGTTGAAATGGGAAGATGGTCAGTGCCCGTCAGATACGCTCGTGCAAGAAGCAGCGTTAGATACACTGTAATCATCGCCCCGGTTGTAACGGCGCGTTTGGCGCTGCGAAGTGGGCGGTTTATCGTAAGTTTACTGCTATGAAAGCGTTGAAGTTGTTCCTCTTATTCGTGGCTCTTGCCGGGCTGACTGTCGTCGGATGTAACAATACCGAACCTGAGCCCCAGCCCGAATGCATCATCATCCCCGCAAACGCCAACCCCGAAGCCCCCTGCCCGACCGTGTACGACCCTGTCTGCGGTTGCAATGACTCGACCTACCAAAACGAGTGTGTGGCCAAAGTGCAGAACGGCGTCGAGACCTTCACACCTGGCGAGTGCCCTGAACAAGACTAGACGTACTGTGGATAGCCTCCACCTGCCAGCCGCCTTCGTGGATAAATCCGCAGTTATTCACATTTGGCTTTTGTAGTTTCAAGCGATTGCGCGAATCGTACTCGCGCGCTTCATCATCGCTCTGAATCTACCCGTGGCCAACCCGCTCCTACAAGCTCTGCCCCAGCCCCAGCGCATTATCGCCGGGCGCTACACGCATCGGCGCACGCTACCCGTGCGGGCCGACCGCTTTCGCCAGGGCGAACGCCTGCAATCCAGTTTCGAGCGCATCTTGAAACAACATGACCGCCTGCGCGATCGCACGAGCATGGCGCCCGTTTGTGCGGCCATTCAGTTTGTGAGCGCCGTCAGTCTGCCGTTTTTGCCCAAGTTGCTATTTGACGACGACGAGCTGGAGCTCGTCGGCGATTGGCCTGCGCTATCGCCACCGCAGGAAGATTTCTATTACGAAGAGCACCCCGACCGCTTTTTGCACGCCCAGCGCTACACGATACTGGCTTCGGCCGCCGGGTGCTATGCGCTGTATCGGCGTTGGGAGCGCTACCTGGCCGACCGACTGCGCCGGGGCGAAAACCGCTGGGCGGATGTCTTCGACACCGCCATTGCCGTGAAGCTGCTGCCCGAAGCGCCCGGCATTTTGTGGGGGCAGGTCTCGAGTGCCTGGAACCACGCCATGCGTCGCAACGAGCCGCGTTTTCATATCGAATTCGAGCTCTGGTCGCGCGCCAGCCGGGTGTACCGAGAGCTGCAGGAGTACGAAGTGCGCGCGATGATTCGCATTGCCGGGGGCGAGCCTGAGCGCCGCAGCACCCACCTGCCGCACATTCACTACCTCGGCATCGGCGCGAGCTTCCCGACCGCGCAATACAACACGTTTCAGTCGCGCCTGCCCGAGCTGTTTTACAGCCCCTACATCCGAC
>CAZTEZ010000078.1:0-2323 GCA_964611815.1 uncultured Bacteroidia bacterium
AAGGCACTGAAAATCAGAGCCAGAGCAAAAGTCGTTAGGGTCAAAAGTCGTGTCATGGCATCGGTCGTTTGCGTCAGAGGTATTCTGACAGTATAAATATAGCGAAAAAGCAATTACTTACAAAGCATTGTGTCAGTCAATCGGTTTAAATCCAGCGATTTAACCCGCCACACAGCTCAAGGGCTTTTTGGCTGTTGTTAACTAATGTATACTCAATAATCGGGCCAATCGTTACGGAAATCAACAACACATTTCACGGATTTTGGACTTTTTTCCGTGTGTTGCTGGTGCATAACTGGCAAGCTATGTTCGCATTGAGTATGTTAGAGCTGCGCCAGATGATGCGCCGCCAGCACATACACGGCCGCCGTTTCGGTGCGCAGGCGCTGCTCGCCCAGGTCGATCTCCAAGAAGCCCTCGGACTTCAACTGCGTGATTTCTTCCGGCGTAAAATCACCCTCCGGGCCAATTGCAAACACCGCGCCTTTTGCTCTCAGGTTGCTCACGTGTAACGCATCCGGCCTGTCTTCATCGCAATGCGCCACCCAACGCTGGTCGAGTCCAGAGAGCTTCGCCAGCTCCTCCACAGCCGAAGTAAGCGACTGCAGATCAAATAGCTGCGGCACTCGTGAGCGCAGGCACTGTTTCATGGCGCTTATCAGAATGCCTTCTGCGCGCTCCTGTTTGATGCGCGAGCGTTCGGTGCGGGCCGTCTCGACAGGCAGCAGATGCGTCGCACCCAATTCCGTTGCTTTTTGGATCAGCCATTCGAGACGGTCGCGGGCTTTGGGCGGGGCGAAGAGCAGCACCCGCGGGTGCGCTTGCTCGTGCCAATTCGATTCGACGTCCAGCACCTCCAACGCCACACACTTCTCGTTACCGGACGCAATGCGGGTGGTGAGCTTATGCCCCTGGCCATCAACGCAGTGCAGACTATCGCCGATGCCGTGACGCAGTACCTTCATGGCGTGGCGCGCCTCGTCAGGCGGCAGGCTGGCCGTGGGCGCGCCTGGCGTGTATTCGCAAAGAAAGACTTGCACGGTGCAAAACTAATGCGTAAGCTTGAATTAGTTGTTTATCGTGTATTAGCTTCTGCTTTCGGTGTGATTATAAGTTCATCTGCTTCGAAATCGCCAAATGGTCATTAAGTGGATACGTCGATTCGAAGTTCAGAGCGGCGAGATTATCTTGATCATACTTACGTTCATGGACATAGAAATCATTGGCATGATGTATAACACAAGCTTCAATTTTCTGTTTATCGCCCTGATTCTAGTCAGCCTTAATAGCTGCAAGAACGATGACGAGAACGACCCGCTCGTCGGACGCTGGCAGATGCAGCGGCAGACCTACGACAACGGCTTTGGCGAGGGCGAGCAGCTCTATTACGACATCAACGGCGGCGGTCTGTTTCAAGAGAGCACGTATTTCGATTATGTCTTTTTCAGCAACGGGCGCTTCGGTTTGGGCGTGCCGGACAGTCTGATTGCACAGGTCGGCACCGAGATCGCAGTCTTTCGCGACTACGATTACAACCCCGACGCCGCCACACTGACCTTCCCGCCAGATGTGGGCTTCGCGCCAGAAAACCGCACCTGGAACGTCGAACAGCTGGATGAAACCAACCTGGTGCTCACGCTCACACAAGAGGTGGACAACCCGATTACGCCGGAACCGGGCGACGTGGCGATTCAAACCACGCGCGAGGCCTGGCTGCGGGTGGAATAAGCTACTCAGCGCTTCCTGCGGCGTGGCGTCTTGGGCTTGTCTTCCGTCAGGTAGACATCCAGCAGCCCGTCGGGGAGGTTGGTGAAGAGCTGACCGGCCTCGCGGTCGATACGCGGGACAAACGCCTCGGTCATCGGGATGAGCACCTCTTTGCCGGTTTCGCTGTGCTTCACGCGCAACAGATCCTGTGCGGGCTGCTCGATGACGTCGATGGCCTCGCCAATCTCGCCCAGCTTGGTGTCCACGACCGTCAGGCCCGGCACCTCGTGGTAGTAAAACTGCGTCTCGTCGAGCTCTGGCAAGAAGTCTTCCGGCAAGTAGAGCTCGCGCTTGGAGAGCGCCTCCGCCTGGTCGCGCGACGTGACCGCTTCCAGTTCCAGAATGACGACTTGCCCCTTGTCGTGACGCACATTCGTCACGGCGTGTTCAGTGGGCGACTGGTTTGGGCCAGCCTGCACAAAGACAACGTCCAGCCCCAGATAATCTTCCAGGTGCTGGACGTCAAAATAGGCTTTGAATTCGCCGCGGATCCCGTGTGGCCGCAGCAACCGACCGAGCGTGTAAAAGCCCTGTGGCTCAGTAGCGTTTGCCACGT
>CAZTEZ010000078.1:2423-9885 GCA_964611815.1 uncultured Bacteroidia bacterium
CAGCAGCCTCGTCTTCGGCTTTTTCTTCAGCGGGCGGTGCGTTTTTAGCAGCTACGCGCTCGGCGATGGCCTCGCGACGCTTCTTCTCCGCTTCCATTTGCTTTTTGTCGGCCTCGCTGCGCTTGGCTTGGCGGGCTTCCTCTTCGCGCTTCTCGATTTCGTCGCGCTTGGCACGCCAGCGGTTGTATTCCGCTTCGATTTCCTCCAGGCTCTTGCCCTTACGGATGAGGTGCAGCTTGAGCATCACACCCTCTTTCGAAAGAATCGAGCGAACGGTGTCGGAAGGCTGCGCACCTTGCTTCAGCCACTTGAGCGCCAGGCCGTGGTCAAAAGACACATCGGCGGGGTCGCGCATGGGGTTGTAGTGGCCGATCTTCTCGAGGAAGCGACCATCGCGGGGCATGCGGCTGTCGGCAGCGACAATCCAGTAGTACGGGCGGTGTTTGCGGCCGCCGCGTTGTAGACGTAGTTTTACAGACATAATCTCGGTTATCGGTCGTGCACTGAGCTGGTTGGCACTCGATAGTCATTTGAGGCATACCGGGCTCAGTTTTCGGGAACGGCAAATATAGCAGACTTGGCCGATTCCCACAAGCTAACTCCCTGTTTTAAAGTTTTTAAAGGGGTAGGCCCAGTGTGAGGTCTGACTTGACTCAGCAGCACTGCGCTCACTCCGAGCGCTGCGGTTGGCGGGTCGGGTTGTCGCTGCTCGTTGTGCTGCGGCCGGTTTCTTCCAGCTCGCCCAGCAGGCGCTGATCAAGCAGTATGCCGTCGCAGTTGATTTCCGCCCACCACAGCTGGTTTTGCCAGGCGAATTCAACTTCATACTCATGCCCGCTGCTGCGCCAATCTGGGCTGGTGGCACCGGGAAAACTGGCACGCCAGGTGCTTACGACCTCATCCGGCATATCGGCCTGTAAGATGTCTTCTTTTATACAGCCCGTCAGGCTGATGAAAGCGAATAGAAAAAGGACGGGCAGGAGACTTAAACGCAGCGTATTCATGATGTTAGAGCTTTATACGTTAGTTACAATATAACCCCTTCCGTTGTTAAGCGGTTCATTAGCAGGCAATAGTATCTCAGCGATCAGCCCTCCGTAATCAGCATCCCCGCCAGGGCGGCGGTGAGCAGACAGGCCAGCGTGCCCCCCAGCAGCGAGAGCAGCCCCAGTTTCGAGAGGTCGCGCCGACGCGCGGGTGCCAGCGCCCCGATGCCGCCAATCTGGATGGCGATGCTCGCGAAGTTGGCAAACCCGCAGAGCGCATAGGTGGTGATGATGCGCGAGCGCATCGAAATCATGCCCGGCTCGAGCTTGCCCAGCTGTTCGTAGGCGATGAACTCGTTGGCGGCGGTTTTGATGCCCAGCAGACTACCGATGGTCAGCGTGTCGCCCCACTCGATGCCGATGAGCCACGCGATGGGCCGGAACAGCAGTCCGAGAATGAACTCCAGCGAGAGCTTGTCGAAGCGCCCGTTGGTGTAGTCGGCCACCCAGGCGTTGAGCTCGGTGGCATTGCCGAACGCGCCCAGCATCCAGTTGACAAGCGCAATGAGTGCGATGAACGCGATGAGCATCGCCGCGACGTTGGCGGCGAGTCGCAGGCCGTCGCCCGCGCCGATGGTGATGGCTTCCAGCAGGTTAGCGGCGGGCTTTTCTTCGTCTGTTTTCAGCGATTTGTTCAGCTCGCGGTTTGGGTCTTCCGGGTACAGCAGCTTGGCACAGACGATGGCCGCTGGCGCACTGATAATTGACGCGGACAGCAAGTGCGTGGCGAAGAGCGTCTGGGAAGCCGAATCGGCGCCGCCCAAAAAACCGACATACGCCCCGAGTACACTGCCGGCGATGGTGGCCATGCCGCCGGTCATCACACTCATCAGTTCGCTCATACTCAGCTTATTGAGGTAGGGTTTAATGAGCAGCGGGGCCTCCGTCTGGCCTAGGAAGACGTTGCCGGCGGCCGAGAGGCTCTCGGCACCGCTCAGGCGCATGAGTTTGGACATCATCCCGGCAAAGCCTTTGACGATGAGCTGCAGCAGCCCGATGTGATAGAGCAAACTTGTGAGCGCCGAAAAGAAGATGATGATCGGCAGAATCTTGAACGCGAAGACGATGCCGAAGCTGTTCTGGTATTCGGGCTCCACGAGCCAGCCGAATACGAACTTGGAACCCTCGTCGGTCATGCTCAGCAGGCGCACGAACTTTTCGGCCAGCCAGGCGAACGCGCTTTTGAACCACGCGACTTTCAGAATGAGCACGCCCAGAAAAAACTGTAGCGCCATGCCCACGCCCACGAGCCGCCAGTTGATGTCCTTACGTTTGCGGGAAAACAGCACGGCAATCCCGAGGATGCTGACAATGCCGATGAGCCCGCGGAGGTAAATCATAATGCTGTGCTGGGGCGAGGGGGGCTTAGTTGCTCGTGCCGCCGTCTTCCAGTTTGGTGATTTGGTCGCGCAGACGGGCCGCTTTTTCGTAGTCCTCTTTGTTGATGGCTTCTTCCATCTGCTCGGTCAGGCGCTTGATGAGCTTGGCGCGGCGCAAATCGCTGATTTCCTCGCCGCTTTCCACTGCTTCCTGGGCCTCGCTCTCGGCGGTGTCGCGGCCGGCCGCTTTCTCGGTTTGCTTCTGCGCGGAGCTTTGTGCGCCCTCGTCACCTTCATCTTTCACGACTATACCGGCTTCTTCGAGGATCTTCTCGGTGGTGTAAATCGGCGCGCTATAGCGCACGGCCAGGGCGATGGCATCGCTCGGGCGGGCGTCAATCTCTTCGGTGCGGCCCTCCTGGTCGATGATGAGTCGCGAGAAGAACACACCCTCTTTCAGGTCGGTAATGAGCACCTCCTCGAGCTCCAGGTCGAACTGCTGCATGATCGAGAGCATCAGATCATGCGTCATGGGACGGTTGGGCTTGATGTTCTCGATTTCGAGCGCAATGGCCTGCGCCTCAAAGCCGCCAATGATGATCGGCAGGCGGCGGTTGCCGTTTTTCTCGCCCAATACCAACGCAAACGAGCCGATCTGCGACTGGCTGGAGGATAAGCCCAAGATTTCGAGTTCAATTTTGTCCAAAGCTGCGAGGGGAGAGCGGAGATTAATGAAGCGAGGCAAAAATTAAAAAAAATGCCCGAACCGCCAATGTTTTGGCAGTTCGGGCGCTCGAAAACTTGTTAAAGTTGCCTGCCGGTGGCAAACAACAGCCTGATACCAGACTTTAGTTAGCCGCCTTGTAGGCCTTAACTTCTTCTATCAGCTTAGGCACCACGTCGAAGGCATCCCCAACTACGCCGTAATCCGCGGCTTTGAAGAAGGGTGCCTCTGGGTCTTTGTTGATCACGAAGATCGTCTTGCTGGCACCAACGCCAGCCAGGTGCTGGATGGCACCGCTAATGCCAATGGCGATGTAAACGTTCGGTGCAATCTGGATGCCCGTTTGGCCCACGTGCTCGTGGTGGGGGCGCCATTCGATATCAGCCACCGGCTTAGAGCAGGCCGTAGCTGCGCCCATCAGGTTGGCGAGCTCCTCGACCATGTCCCAGTTTTCCGGGCCTTTCAGGCCGCGACCGGCCGATACAACTTTCTCGGCTTCTGTCAGCGAAATCTCGCCTGTACGGCGCTGTACGTCAACCGACTTCGCTTTGAAGCGGTCGTCGCCGGGCGAATAGTCGAAGGCCACGATCTCGGCGTCTTTGCCGTGCACTTTGGCCGTGTAAGCGTTCGCACGAATCGTGTAAACGACTTTGTCGGCTTTTGTCGCCAAGTGCTGCACGCCTTTGTTCGAGAACGCTACTCGCTTGGTGTGGAAGCCATTGTCGTCTTTTTCGGGCACTTCGCCAACGCCGGGGAAGTGTGCTGCATTAAGCTTGACTGCCACACGCGGGCTTAGCGCGCGGCCGTTGTACGACTGCGCAAAGACAACGTGCTGTGCACCAACGGCATTCGCCGCCTCAACGATGGCAGCCGTGTAGGCCATATCGTTGAAGGCTTTGAGCTTATCGTCGGTGTTCTTGTGGATTTTCGTTACGCCGTAGGTGCCGAGCTTCTTCAGCTCGTCGTCCGACACATCGCCGAACACCACTGCGTGAACATCGCCCAGGCCGTGTTTTTCGGCCAGGTCGGCGCCATAGCTGGCGGCTTCAAAGGTACTCTTCTTGAACTCACCTTCGGTGTGTTCGCCGTAAATCAGTACTGACATGATTGGTGGGGTTTAGACAGTATATATTGAATATAAGGTGTATGTGCGTACACAGATTCCCTTTTCGGGCTTAACCTGCTTATTTAGACTGGCTTTTTAATGTGTGTTCGCCGAGTCTGATCAAGTGAGTGCTTAGATGGCACCGACCTTGGCGAGCGCTTCTACGAAGGCCTTCATGTTGTCGGGCTCAATGTAAGTGGTCTCAGGTTTGGGCGGGGGCAGCTCGTAAGCAATCGCGTTGGTTTTGGCAGCCGCATCAACGGGCTCAACCACGTCCAGGGGCTTACGACGCGCCTGCATGATGCCGCGCATGTTGGGGATGCGCCAGTCGGCGAGGCCTTTCTGAGCGCTCAGCACGAACGGGCCGTCTACTTCGATGGTCTCCGAACCGCCGTCAATCTCGCGGGTCATCACGGCTTTGCCGTCTTTGATGTCGAGGCTGGTGCAGAACGAAATCAGCGGCAGATCGAGCATAGCGGCCGTCATGCCGGGCACTTCCGAGCCGTTGTTGTCGATCGACTCTTTGCCCATCATGATCATGTCGTAGCTGTTCTTGCCGACATAGTCTGCAATTTGAGCAGCCACCTGGTGGGCATCCTCGGGGTTTTCAAGGTTGATGCGCACGCCCTTTTCGCCACCCACGGCCAGGGCCTTACGGATGGTGGGGTCAACTTCGGCACCGCCCACACATAAGATGTGGATTTGGCTGTCGGAAGGGATGATGTTCTGCTCGCGCAGTTCGAGTGCGCGGGTTATGGCGAATTCGTCGTAGGGGTTGATGACGAACGAAACGCCCGTTTTGTCCAGCGCCGAACCATCGTCCGTAAACTTAATTTTGGTGGTCGTGTCCGGAACGTGGCTGATGCAAATCAGTATATTCATAGCTGCTGTGTAAATTGTGTGTTCAGGCAGTCGGCGTCAGTTACGTATTTTTACGCAACGGCGTTCAAATATAGTGATTCGGGCCGCCTGATTCAAGCCATTTGAACCCAGCCACCTTTAGCTCACCTTCAACTTTCAGACGCATGGTTACAGAACGACTTAACGAACTCTTGAAGTTCCATAAAGAAGACCCGAGTGATGCGTTCACACTCTACGCCATCGCCACCGAATATGTGAACGACAATCAGGACTCCGTAGCAGAGACGTGGTTCACTCGCCTGTTGCAAGAGCACCCCGACTATTTGGGCACCTACTACCATTTTGGTAAGCTCATGGAGCGCAAAGGCCGTGAGGATGAGGCCGCCAAGCTCTACGACAAAGGCATGGAAGTCGCCAAAGCCGAAGGCAACAAAAAGACCCTCGGCGAGCTGGCCGAGGCCAAAGAGATGCTGGATTTAGAATAAGCGCTTTGCCAGAAAAAAAAATCAAAATTGAGGGTGAAGCCCCGAGCTTGGCGAGGGGTCTGCGCATGCTCGCCTGCGTGTTAATGACTTGCCTGTTGGGTTTCAGCACTCAGGCCCAGACCCTCGACGAGCTGAAAACCGCCGCCGCCCAACGCGACACCCTCGCGGCGCTGCAACTGGCGGAGCTGTATACGCTAGGCACGCTACCGACCGGCCTGAGCGTGCAGCCCAACCCGCAAACCGCCGAACAGTATCTGGAGCAAGCCGCGCTGAATGGCTCCTCGGAAGCCGCTGTGCTGCTTGGGCTGCACCACATTCGAGGACTCAGTGGCGAGATCGACCACCGCTCGGGCGAGCGTTGGCTGAAGATCGCACTCGAACGCGGCGTGCCACAAGCTGCGGATGCGCTCATCGACCTGCACACCTGCACCCGGCACTACTTTCTGGGCACCGGCTTTCAACCCAGCGAGCGCGAGGCCTTTCGCGTGGCGCTCATCGGCGACAGCCTGGGCAGCTCGGTGGCCTGCCGCTACCTGGCCAAAGCCTACGCCGAAGGCCTGGGCACCCGCCGCGACCCGCAGCTGGCGCTTGCGTACTCTCAGAAGTCCGCCGAACGCTACAATGAGCCCTCCGCGCAGTTGCGGCTGGGGCAGGCGTATTTGAGTGGCACGGGGCGGCTATCGGTCGATTTGCCCAAGGCGCAGCAGTATTTCAGAGCACTCGAAGGCAACCCGGCGGCCTCGCTTGAGCAAAAGAGTGAGGCGGACATCGGGCTGTTCTACGTCCAGCAGCTGCGGCGGCGGATGGTGAACTTCGGGTTGATTTTGGGCAGCGTAGAACCCGACGCCATGCCCCAGCTGTACATTCGCCCATAAAACACGAACCTAATACTTTTTAGTAGGTATTAAGTGATAATGCTTAGGTGTGGGTGTGGAATTTTCCTAAGTTGGAATAGGTATAGCAACCAGGCCTAAGGTCTGTACGTACATTTATTACCCCCTGAATACTTCTGCATCTGTTCTCATGAGATAGATTTTGAAGCCTGGGGCGCACTCAACACAGCTTTCTTTCACCTCACACTAGCATCTGCGTTTTGAAAACGAGCATCTCTTCTGGAAAAGACCTTGCTGATTTACAAACTCGTCTAGCCCGCCTAGAAAAGTAAAATGCCCGCTTGCGCGAGCGCCAACAGCAGCTTGAGCAAGAGCGCCTGGAGTACGCTGCGATGCGCAACTCCTCGACAGGGGCGTGGTTTCTGCTCGATCGGGAGTTCACGATCCTGAATCAGAACGATTATGGTCAGCGCTTGTCTCAGCACATTTGGGGGCGGGCAACAAAAAAGGGCGAATCGCTATTGGCGTATTGCGCGCCTGGCTTGGAAGAGGCGTTTGCCGAAAAAGTGGAGCAAGCCTTTAATGGAGAGACACTTAAGGATCGCTTGCCGATTACTTACCCCAACGGTGAGACCTACTTCTACAACATCCGATATGCGCCGGTGTATGACGATAAGAGCGAAGTATGGGCGATTACGTTTGTCGCTGAAAATATCACAGAGGCCCACCAGCGAGAACTGGAGCTGCAGGAAAGCGAGGCGCGCTTCCGAGAGCTCGCCAACGACGGCACGGCTATGATCTGGATGACAGATGAAAAAGGTCGAATGGAGTTTTTGAGCGATAGTTGGCTTAGATTTTTGGGGGTCAATTGCCTGGAGGAGTTAACGCAATTGTTCGATTACGCTCACCAGGACGACTTGGCTAACTACCTGCATACGTATTGGCAAGCTGCTGAGCACAAACAAGCGTTTCGTGTGGAAGGCAGGGTGCGTGAGGCAAACGGCAATTATTCTTATCTGGCGTTTGAAGGCAGGCCCCGGCTCGACAAAAACGGCGAGTTTCTGGGCATGATCGGCTCGGCGACCAACC
>CAZTEZ010000078.1:9895-11111 GCA_964611815.1 uncultured Bacteroidia bacterium
GCGCAAAGACCACCTGGAACTGCTCTCGCTTGTGGCCGAGCACACCAACGACAACATCCTGATCACCGGCTCTGATCGCAAGATCGAGTGGGCCAACCAGGCGTTTTTGGACGACACCGGCTACAGCTGGGACGAAGTTGTCGGCCGATCGCCACGCGAGCTGTTGCACGGCCCGGCCACCGACCCCGCCACCGCCAACCTCATGCGCGAGCGCCTGCATGCCAACCGTGACGTGAATCTCGAAATCCAGAACCACCGCAAAAACGGTGAGCCGTTCTGGAGTCACCTGGTCATCAACCCAGTGTTTAACGAGCGGGGCGAGGTCGTGCGCTACGTTTCCGTGCAACGCGATATTACGGTGCGCAAAAACCTAAGCGAGGAGGTGCGCCAGACCAACCACGGGCTGCTGCAAACGACCATCGACTCGCAAGAGGAAGAGCGCAAGCGCATCGCCAGCGAGTTGCACGATGGCATTGGCGTGCTGATGAGCGCCGCCGCGATGCGGCTGTCGCTCCTGAACGACATCGACCCAGAAAGCAGCACCCGCGACGATATTCGCGAAAAAGTGTCTGGGGTTGAACATATGCTCAACGATGCCGTTGCCGAGGTGCGCGCCGTGAGCCACAACATGCACCCGCCCGCCCTGGAGATGCTGGGCCTGGCCACTGCGCTGGAGCATTTCTTCCGGCGTGTTAGCGGAAGTTCAAAGCTGCGCCTTGAACTCGCGCTCGACCGCCAGCCTTTGGATGCTTACAACCGCCGCGAAGCAATCCTTATATATCGAGTGTGCCAGGAGATCATGCACAACGTGATCAAGCATGCCAAGGCGACTAGTTTTATGGGCAACGCGTTTGTGGTGGGCGAGGCCAGCGTGAAA
Source organism: uncultured Bacteroidia bacterium (assembly GCA_964611815.1). Classification (GTDB taxonomy): domain Bacteria; phylum Bacteroidota; class Bacteroidia; order J057; family CAZTEZ01; genus CAZTEZ01. Next base: position 10,773 of record CAZTEZ010000078.1, read on the forward strand.
CGCACGGTCATCATTCTGCAAGACAACGGTGTGGGTATGAACATCGCCGATTGGCAGCAAAGCGACGGCCTGGGCTATGGCTCGGTGATGTCGCGCATCCAACTGCTGAACGGCAGCTGCCGGGTGCGACGGCTGGCGGGTGGCGGCACGCGTTTTACAATCGAACTGCCGACGGCCGATCGCTTGGGCAGCGGGGCTTTTTAGGATTGACCCAACAGCTTAACGGTGTCATCCCGAGCCTTAGCGAGGGACCAACAACTCTAACCTGATGCGGTAACTGGCGTAGGTTGTAGTGTACCCCATCGTCTAAACAACCCACGGTCACCATTAAGCAAAAGC
>CAZTEZ010000079.1:0-11103 GCA_964611815.1 uncultured Bacteroidia bacterium
CCATACGTATTCGCTGGACTCCATCTTTGCCGCCAACCCCCGCTATGACATGCGCTGGATGAATCGCGATGCGTTTGACCACTACCACCTTAACGACGTACAACCCGTGCATGATGATGGCCCCTACTGGAAACGCGGTGACCTGTTCCTAAGCATGCGCGATATCAACACTGTCTTGCTTTATCGGCCCAGTACCAACCGGATTCTCTGGCAAAACTCCACTTATTGGACCAATCAGCATGACGTGAACATCGTGAACGATTCAACCATCTCAGTCTACAATAACAACGTTTATGACGAAACTACGGGCGAAATGCCATTCCTGCCGCCCGGACATTCTCGACTGACCTTTTACGATTTCGCTGCTGACAGTTCCTATTCTCGCTTCGACGACATCTTCGAAGAGTATCAAATCATTTCTAACGTGGCTGGCAGAGCGACTTACAAGGAGCAGCAGCAATTATTGTTTTTGGAGAGCACCATGCAAGGCTACTTCACCATCACAGATTTAGACAAAGGCAAGACCTGGCGCATGGGCAAACGAGGCAGTGATGACGATCTGCTGCAGATTATGTTTTGGTCGCGCATGTTAGATTGACCCTTGATGGCCAGTTCAATCCTAAGTCCCTCCAGCGCCCGGATCCTGTTCTAGCTCTTACAATCCAATTCCGTTCTTTACGGTAACTTGCTGACATCGAAAGTCAATTATGAAATATTCCGTCGTCATTCCCGTCTACCGCAGCGCCAACCTGGTTGCCGGGCTCTACGAGCGTCTATCGGCCGTAATGAACGCCCTGGATATCAGCTGGGAGCTGGTGTTGGTGGAAGACTGTGGCGGCGATGACACTTTCGAGAAAATACTAGCGCTCAAGTCCGAGCTTGGCGATCGCGACAACATTTTGGCACTGCAACTCGGTCGCAACTTTGGGCAGCACAACGCCATTTGGTGTGGCGTGCAACACGCGAGCGGCGAGCGTATTATTACGATTGACGACGATTTGCAAAATCCACCCGAAGAAATCCCCAAGCTGATTGAAGAGATGGAGCGCAGCGGGTGCGATTTGGTCTATGGCGTGCCGCATCAAAAAAAGCACAGCAAGTTTCGCAACCTCGGCAGCGATTTGATTCAGCGCACGGTTCGCGTGGCTTTCGGGAATACCGGCAACATTTCGAGTTTCCGCTTGTTCAAGCGTTTTTTGATTGAAAACTCAGAGCAGATGCAATCGCGTTTCGTGTTTCTGGAGGGCATTCTGATGAGCAGCTCCAGCTACGTTCGGCACTTGCCTGTCAGACACGCCCCACGCGAGCAGGGTCGCAGCGGCTATTCTATAGCCAAGCTCATACGCTTGTCGCTAAACTTACTACTCAATTACACGACACTGCCTTTAAGAGTGATTGTTTACTCTGGCCTTAGCATCGCAGCGCTCAGTTTTGCGCTTGGTCTGTGGTTTGTGGTGCGCAAATTTGCGTACGATGTACCAATGGGGTTTTCAGCGCTCATAGTGAGTATTTTCTTCTCGCTAGGCATTCTATTGATCGTGCTCGGGGTGATTGGCGAGTACATCGGTCGTATTTACGAGTTTACTCTCAAACGGCCGGCATATTCAGTGCGGGTGAAGGCTGAAGCGAAACGCAAGGCGACAACCACCAACGAGATGCAGGCTTAGAAGAGTCGGAAACGAAATAGACAGTTATTAGATGAGTTTGGACGTATCGTATTCTCAGCTCGAATCTGGGCGTTTTGGCTACCACATTCATAGGGGTAATGCGTCGTCATTAGACTACTCGGCCGTTCTTGACTACATCAAGCGCCATCTGCCCGATATTCTCATGCTGCGTATACCTGCCAGTGCATCAGATGCGCTCTTTGACATGCAATCGCCGGCAATCCCCGCACTGGTGGCCGATACTTTAGTGTACTACAAGGCCGAGCTGAGCAGCGCACCGCCACCACCGACAAGACCAGGCGTGCGCGTGGAGTTGACGCCTGATTACGAGCCTGATGAAATCATGTCCTTAGTCAGACGTATTTTTCCAGGCTACGGCAACCACTACGCCTCCAATCCGCTTATCGATAAAGCGCACATATTGGAAGGTTATGCCGACTGGGCGGCCAATTTCCAAGGACGAGCCAATGATGAAAAGCATTTGTTTCTCGTAAGCTACGATAATAGAACCGTTGGGTTCATTGACACTTACTGGAATCGTAGCACGAAAACCGTAGATGTGGGTCTCACCGGTATCTTACCCGAATATGCAGGCAAAGGCATTTTTTCGGTACTCTTACCCTCTGCACTTGCGCACTTTAAAAACCAGGGCGCTGAAGCGTTTATGATTTCCACACAAATACAAAATTATATTGCTCAGAAAGCCTGGCACCGCGCGGGCTTTCAGTTTCAGAACGCCTACACGACACTACACTTCAACCCCTTGTTGCGGCATAGCCATACGGCTGTCGTGGAAGCAGATAGCCAGCCCAAGGCAGAGCGATCAATTTTGGAATTGGCTGCAGACACCGTGCCCTCGCATGAACTCATCGCCCAAAATCGTTTAAAGCTAGGTGGGCCGAATTCCGACGCAGGTAGCTTTCGGGTAAGTTTGGTTCATCTTTCCCCAACCCTTAGCCTGGGCATTGTTCAGCATCGCCATAACGAGCAGCTACTGGGCCTTAGCTACTATCGCTTTCAAGCATCGGTTGCCTCCTGAACACTTTCTGGATGCGCGTTTCGAATGGCTTTCTCTAACTTTGGCGTCAACAGCTCTACCTGAATTATGTCTGCATATACACCGGATCAGATGATCCCCTTCAACAAACCCCACCTTTCCGGGCGCGAGCTCGTACACATCGTCGAGTGCTTCGAGCGCAACTCGCAGACCTCCGGCAACGGGCCCTACACCAAAAAGGTGCAGCAGTTTTTCGAGGCGCGCTACCACTTCCACAAAACGCTGCTGACCACCTCTTGTACCGATGCGCTCGAAATGAGCGCCATCCTTGCCAACATTCAGCCCGGCGACGAGGTGATCATTCCAGCCTACACCTTCGTGAGCACCGCCAATGCCTTTGTGCTGCGCGGTGCCAAGCTTGTATTTGCCGACAGTGAACACGATACCCCCAACCTCGATGTGCAGCAGGTTGAGGCGCTGATTACCGACAAGACCAAGGCCATCGTGCCCGTGCACTATGCCGGCATGGCCGTTGACATGGACCCACTGCTCGCGCTCGCCGAGAAGCACGGGTTACTCATAATCGAAGATGCCGCCCAGGCCATCGAGGCCACCTACAAAGGCCGCCCGCTGGGCGGTATTGGCCACATGAGCGCGTTTTCGTTTCACGAAACCAAGAACATCATCGCCGGCGAGGGCGGCATGTTTGTGGCGAACGACGCGCGCTTCAAAGAACGCGCAGAAATCATCTGGGAGAAAGGCACCAACCGCGCGGCCTTCTACCGTGGCGAGGTCGATAAATACGGCTGGGTGGATGTCGGCAGCAGCTTTTTGCCCGCTGATATCATCGCGGCGTTTTTGTGGGGGCAGCTCGAGCAGCTCGAACACATCCAGCGCCGGCGCGTCGAGATTTGGGAGCGCTACGCCCACGAGCTGCAGCCGCTGGAAGCCGAGGGCAAACTGAAGCTGCCAAAAGTGCCGAACTACGCCAGTAAAAACGGCCACCTGTTTTACCTCGAACTCGAGAGCATTGAGCAGCGCCAGGCCATGATCGCGCACCTGCGCAAGCACAACGTACACGCGGTGTTTCACTACCTGGCACTGCACGAAAGCCCGTTTTTCAAAGACAAGCACGACGGCCGCGCGCTGCCCAACACCGTTCGCTGGGCTGATTGCCTCTTGCGCTTACCGCTCTTTTTTAGTCTAAGCGATGCTGAACAGCAACGCGTCATAGCAGCAGTTGCAAGCTTTTTTGAGTCCTGAATGCATACTTTCACGCAAACCACAGTTTTCTACCGCTTTCGTATTGGGGTACCCCATCAGGCTAAACCGTCAGGGGGTTTCTATCGCGCATACTTGTTTTAAGAGTCTTCATGTATCTATAAATCCCATTTTATACCCATGTTATGATGACAGTACACTTGACTCGACCACAACAGAACTTGATCGTTGGTCTGTGCTTGTTATTCATTGCGCTGAATGCCTGCATCAGCTGGAATTTGCAGCTGCAATACGCTGAAAATAGGGTAGTGTATTTTCCACCCGACCACCTCAAGAATGTGCGAGCTCAGCTGGCGAGTGAACCTGAAGCCGTGTCACCTGATCAGATCACGGCTCTACCATGGGGCTACGCGCTGAGCAGCGTATATAGTAAGTCGCAGGTTGTATTTGAATCAGAGGCCGTTGGGGTAAGTGTGGGCCCCGATACTTACGATTATCTGCTGCCCGCCGAAAGACACCGGCAGCTCGGAACCTGGACTATTGACAACAACAGTGCCGTTGGGGCTCATTTTTACCGACCACCTGCCTACGGCGCCATTTACTGGCTATTGCGCTTGTTCCTGGATGTAAGAACTGCTTTTTTGGGGCTGGCTTTACTCAACTTCGCTGGCCATCTTTTCATCGCTTGGGCAATCTATAAAATCGGTCGCCTAATCGGCCTTGGCGTCGGATTCTCGATTGTTGCGATGTTGATTTGGGGGCTCTTCCCGGGTTTCACCAGTTTTATCCCACTGCTTATGCCCGATTTGTTGAGCGCAGCTGCAGCGGCGGCCATTGTTTTGCTTTTGCTGATGGGGTCGCGCGATCAACGCATGAGCCGCATACTGGCGTGTTTTTTCGGCGCAGGTGGTGCGTTAATTATCGGCACCTACCTAAGACCTCAAGTACTGCTGTTTGCTGTCCTGTTTTTGCCTGCGCTCTGGCAGCTTTTCAAATCACACCAGGCGCAGTTTCGCACGGTTTTTTTTGCGGGTCTTGCCGCAAGCGTGTTACCATTGTTCATCGGGGGCTTTTGGACCTTGCGCAATTATCAACTCTCTGGTGAGTTTATTCCCATCAACAGCTACACTTTTCCAGATCAACGGTATATCAATAAACCCGAGTTATATGCGATTCGAGACATCATGAGACTGGGAGGCGCAACTGCCGACGGCACCACGCAAGCCCATCTCGCGCTCTTCGAGCCCGCCGTGCTCGGCAATACGGCATCTGAACATCGCCAGCCCCTGCTGGAATTAGCACACCCGGTTCTGCACACGCATATCGGCACCAAACGCCTGGACTCTATTTTTAATGCTTACCAACGCCTTGTAAGCGGTGTTTACCAAAAACCCTGGCTCAACAGCGAACCCCTGCCAAGGCCGCTCACGACCGAACAACAGGAGTTTACCAAGCGAACGAATGCCATCGTGCAAGAAACTCGAGCAAACTTACCGCTCAGCTTTAAAGCTTGGGTGCATCTGAATTACTTCAAGCAATTGATGATTCACTCTTACACCGCCGGCTCGGCATATTTGCAACCGGAAGTCAGAAATAAAGTGGCACTATACAAAGCCCTTCATTTGCTCTGTTTAATGGCCAATCTGTCGGTTGTCTTGTTGTGGCTGAGCGGGTTCCTCCGTACCAAGTGGCTGCTCTCCAACGGCCTGCGCATAGATTTGTGGGCACTGTATGTGTTGCCGCTGTTCTTTTTGCTCTACATGGTTTTCATCATGCAACACATGGAACAGCGCTACACGCTGCCTTATTATCCGCTGATTATTCTCGCTGCAACCCTACAACTCAAGCACATAAGCAACTGGGGATCTCGCTTCCTCCGAAGACAGCGTTCTAGCCTGAGCGGTGTTTAAGCAAGTTTACAAGCTTTTGGTTTTCATGCCCTTACCTGCGCGGCTTCTGCCCAGCGCTCAGCGCCAGCTGCTCGCTCGAGGGGTAGCCGTAGAGCGAGACGTGCTCGACCTCATCGGTGATCTGTTCGGGTGCAAAGCGCTCGATCGAGCGACCGATGCAGTTTTCGAGGGCCTTTTGTACGTAGCGGTTCACGTGGGCGGGGCGGTTGCGCGTGGAGTCGATGCCGAGCAGTTCGCGCAAAAAGTCCCGCGATTTAGTCACCAATAACTCGCGCAGCTGGTCCTCGCTTTTGCGGGCCAGCGCCTCCACGTTGCCCATCCGGATTTGGTCGAAGGCGTTCGCGAGATAAACGTTTAAAACCATCTGGTCGAGCTGCGAACGGTGCGTGAGGTCGAGCACACGCAGGTTGCGGTTGCGCCCGCGTATCATGTCGCGCTTGGGGTAGTCGGGCAGCAGCTCGCCCCACAGGCGCGTGATGATCTTTTTGTTGTACTCGGTCGTGCCGCGTTTTTTGGCATATTCTGTCCTGGAAACACCGATGAAGCGGTAGCTGTCGACGGTGGCTTTCGTGTCCTTTTTGCGCGACTCTTCGAGCGAAATCTGTGAGTGCGAGAGCAGCCGCAGGCGGTCGGTGAGCGATTCCTTCGTGCGCGTATCGGCTTTGTAGGGCTGCACATCGGGGTGCGGCTTGAGCGTCATGATGTCCGTGAGCTTGTCGCCGTTGAAGTAGAACGAGCCCTTGAGCGAGGCATACGCCCAGAGTATCTCGTTGAGCGCCAGCACCTCGCCCGACGCGTGCCGCTCGAGCGCCTCTTGGAAGAGCTGCGCTTTGGCCTCGCGTTCCGAGAGACGCCCGGGTTCAAAATCGCCGCTCGCGACGCCCTCGCGGTACCGGTGCTGCAGGTAGTTCATGTCGATGCTCAGCACGACGCGCTTGCCAGCCTCGGTCGAAAACGCGTATTCCGATAATCCGGTGTCCACAAAATCCTGGAAGCCCTTGCCCGGGTGGTTGCGGATATGCACAATCGCGGCGATGTAGTTGTCCGTCAGCGTGCGCGTAAGCTGGTACTCCTCGCGGCAGTCCACCTCGTTGTAAAACAGGCGTTGCTGACGTGGCCGCGGGTGCTGCAGGGCCTGATTCTCAGCACTTTTAGCGGCACTGTGCGGAGCCCTTCGTGTGGCGTTCTCGGTGGCGTATTCTGTGGGCTTGGCAGGCTTGGCGGGCATAGCAGGGCGTTTTATGAAGGGGTCAACAATTTGGGTCAACAACGCGGCACAAGGCTGCCCGGGTGGGGCCGGCCATGGCACAACGAACCAGTAAGCGTGGCGGGCGACACGGGGGACAGGTCTCAGTTGTTCGCACTGCGGTTATCAACACTGTGCATAACCGCTATGTGGATACCCTGTGCACAAACCCACTGCCACAAGTTTAAACTATTTTCTGGAAAACAGTTGCCCCCCCTTGCTTAAAATCCTGGTAAAATTCTGGGTTTAAAGCTTTTAAAGTCATCTACTTAAACGCGTGTTGACGACGTTTATGTTAACAACGAGATGGACGAAGTCGGGGATGGGCGTATTCTGAGAAACGTGTTTAACATAAGATGGATTATGGGCAAAGCGTCCAGATGGCAAGTTGAGGCTCGACACTACTGCGGCTGCAGCTCCAGCGTGCGCTGCTCACTGATGACTGCTGCGCCAACGATCGCCTCGCCGGCCACGGGCGTGCCGCCGACACTGCCGCTAGTTTCGATGACGACGGCCTCAGTTTCTTTGACGGTGGTGCCGCTGGCCAGCGTGAAATAACCGCCGGGCGTGCTCACACTGTCGGCCAGCACCGCAAAACTGCCCTGTTTGCGCACCTGCACGCGAATATCGGCCGGGAAGAGCGTGTCGCCGGGCGTGGGCACGTAGAACAGCCGGCCGCTGGTGGTCAGCGGGTAGCTCGTGCCGCCGTCGGGCAGGCTCAGCGCAATCGGCAGCTGCTCGGAAACCTCGCCATCGTCCTCGCTACCAGGAAAATCTAAGACCTGCGAAAAAGTCAGACTCAGCACCTCCGAACCGGTGTTGAAGGTGTGGCTGGCCCGCAAACTGCCACCCTTGACGACATTAAGCGGCAGACCGGAGAGCTCGTAATAGCCTTGTTCTTCGCTCTCGACGCTGCGAACCAGCGCCCCATTGTTGTCTAACACGCTCACCGTGACGCCTTTGAAGTAGATGGGCGAGCCCCCGGGCGGCGTGTACGACACCTGCCCATAGAGCTGCACGGGGGTGGCGAACGTGTCATCCTGATGGCAGCTGGTTTGCATCAGGGCAATCACGAAGCCGCTGACAACCAATACAAAGCGACTGATTAAAAAGCTGTTAAGACTTGAGTGGCGGTGCATACAGATAGAATAAAAGCGGGTGGATGAGTGCTAAAAGATGGGTAGAATCAGTTTGCTGAAGGTGCTGATATCTAGGCTGGTACCGATGAACAGCCCAGCGCGCAGTTTGGTCTCTACGTCTGTCTGAATCACGCCCGTGACCACGGGCTGGCTTGCCCGCACGAGGTGCACCCCGGCGTTGACCGACCAACCCAAAAACAGGTCGAGCCCGCCGCCCACGAAAAAGCTGCGCGTGATGTGCACCGGATCGGCGCCCAGCACCAGGTGCAGCCGCGTGTAATCGAACAAACTGCCGTTCTCGCGAACGTTGCGCTTTTGCAAGATGAAGCTCGGGCGGCCGAGGTCGGGCCCCATCGGGTAGACTTTGAAGCCGATGTAGGGCCGTACGTGCCCGAAGCTCTGCGCGCTGTAACCCTCTGAGCGCGAGTAGCTCAGCGACTGCTGCTTATTCAAGGTACCCACGATGCCACCGAAGACATCCACCCAATGGCGTCGGCGTTCGCGGTAGGTGCCGGTCTTCTTGTCGGTGGCGGGCTTTTTTGCCTTCACAGCCGTTGGCGTGCGCTCCGAAATGGTGTAGGTGACCTTCTTTTGGTAGACGTTCAGCGGCCCCCAGTCGGCGTTGTCGGCTTTGTCGCACACGCTGCGGTAGCGGGGGGTGGTGCTCAGCAGATATTTACGAATGTCGTCGAGGACGGTGAGCAGACTGTCGCGGGTTGTTGCGGGGATTGGTGGGCATTCTAAGTCTTTACCTTTTTCCTTACTATCATCCTTATCTTGTGCGCCCTTCAATAATCCCTTCAAGCCAAGTCGTATACCTTCCATCAGCGTTTCCGGCTGTGGCAAGTCGGCAATGACACCTTGCGCAAATGTGCGCGGCGCGTCTTCTATGTCCTTCCGTCCGAAATCAAGCGTTACGGCCATGGAATCCGGGACATTGTGCACAGCGATATAGGCCTCTTCGTTGTTTAGATAACCCGATTTTAAAGGCTTTTGCATTGGGCGGTACTTGTTAGCGGCGTCATAATGGCGCATCCAGCGGTTGTCTTTACCAAGGCCCGGCTCACCCACATGCAAGGTGAAGGAGTTGATCGTTGTTTTGGGCTTTGTTATGTGCTTCAAGCGCATATGATACATGGCTACTAATGCGTAAGCTTGCCAATGTGAGAGCGCAACTTCAGACAAAAGCAACTCTTCCGCTTTGTCTAGTATTGCTGTATGAGTCGCTTGATAATCCCCAAAATGAAGTTCTTTGAGGGTGATTTGAATACTGTTTGTACTGCTTACCTCGTACGGAACAGTTACTTCATGTTTCTTCTCTTCAATCATCAAAGTTATGCCGCGTTTCCACTTTGTAGATGGGTTTTTCAGAATTGAGTCTGCCAAATTAATCGCAGAGTCAACTCCGTGTTCGACACACAATCGTTCAGGGTGATCGAGCCCCAAAGCGACTTTGAAGTAGTTGCTTATGAACGTCTCGTCAGGTGAGTCGTCAAAGCCTAAAAGTTTCCCAAATGTGGTAGGCAGCTGGGGTGCATCATTATACACAGAATAATTAAAGTCCAACGCATCCCCCACCCGCACATGCTGCGGCAGCCCGCCGGCCACCCGCCCGAGTGAGTCAAATCTGACCGTATGCGTCTGCTTTTTGCAGTGCCATTTATCCTGGGCGCAGAGCTGCGGCGCCATCAGGCTGCCAATCAAGAGCATAAGCGCGTGGCGAACGAGGGGGCGGTAAAGCAGTGACATAGACGGGTTCATGACGTGACGGGTACGATGCGTGCGACCGGGTGACCGCTGCGGCAAAGGTAGAACAATCCGCAAATAAATTGGGCCCCCACCCATGAATGCCCCGAATTTCTACATGAAATTCCGCATGCGTGTACGTCAATTGTACGAGACGCTTGAAGACTTGTGTAAATATGTGCGGCGTTTGGCCGCAAGAATCAAGCCCTGCACCCCTTCAAAACATCAACGCACTATCATCCTCTGCACCCGGCTCAGATTTCACGCGTTTGGGTGGGCGGCGTTTGGGTTCGGGGGCGCTCAGGCGGCCGGTGTTGCCGTTGATGCTCAGCACCGTAGAGGCGCCCGCGCCGATGTCGCGGCCCTTCAGAATCTCGCAGTACAGCTCCGGCGCCGGATCAACTGGGCGGCCGTCTTTCGTACGGTTGCCCTCGGGACTGAAGCCCGGAAAGTTGCGGTTCCAGAAGCCGACGATGAGGTTCGCAATGCGCTCAATATCACCGGCTTCACCGATGTAAACCGGGCTGAGGTGCGCCTCGCTGATCACCTGGCGGTTGAACTGCGCGGCGATGACGAGCGGCAGGCCCGTCTGCACGGCGGCGTCTTTGAGGTCGAGGCACACCTGTTTGAGCTCCTCTTGCCGGCTGCCGAAACGCCCCCCACCCTGCCGCAACAACTGCATATAATCGACGAATACGCCACCGATGGGCGCGTTTCGCTGCAAATAGCGAAGCGCGTCGGTGAGCGTCGGCGCGGTGTAATCGACGTAGTGGATGCGCAGGCGGCCGGTGTCGATGTAGGTGCGGAAGAACTGGTCGACGGCGGCGCTTAGGTCAGCCGTACTAATGTTACCGGAGAGCAAACTGACATCGCCGCTCCTGAAATACGCCCGCAGTGCACGCCGGTTGTTACGGCCAAGCTCGCGCCCCAGCCAGGTGTTAAACGCCTTGATGAGAATGGCTTCGGCGGACTCTTCGTAGCTGAAAAACACGAAGTTACGCTCCGGGTAACGCTCTACGGCCTGCAGAATCAGATTGAGCAAAAAGAGCGTTTTGCCGTGCGAAGTGGGCGCGGCCAAGATGCTGAGCGCGGCGGCCGGCAAGCGCAGAGGCTCGCCGTCGAAGTTGAAATCGGTCTCCAGATCAGCCGGCGCAGCTTGTAAACGTTCGGTAAGTTG
>CAZTEZ010000080.1:0-11059 GCA_964611815.1 uncultured Bacteroidia bacterium
GGGGTTCGGTTGATCTCGTCAGCGAGAATGATGTTTGCGAAAATCGGCCCCTGCAAAAACTTGAAGTGCTTCTTCCCGCTCTTGTCATCCACGTCCAGGATCTCGGTACCGAGAATATCCGAGGGCATCAGATCAGGCGTAAATTGAATACGACTGAAGTTGAGGTCGAGCGTCTCGGACAGCGTGCTGATCAGCAGCGTTTTCGCCAGGCCCGGCACCCCCACCAGCAGCGCGTGGCCACGACAGAAGATTGAGATCAGCAGGTTGTCAACCACATCTTGCTGGCCGACAATCACTTTGCCGATCTCCTGTTTCAGGTCACTGAATTTGCCGGCGAGATAGTCGGCGGCTTCACGGTCATCTTTGAATTGACTCATAGTCTTCTGGTGGGTCGTGTTCGTAAACGTCTGGCGGGCTAATTTACGCGTCTTTGTGAGTTTTGTGGCGCCGGGGCTTACTTCGAAGCGCGGTACCAATCTTGCAGGGCCTGTTCGCAGCCCTCGTGTTTGATTTCGATGTACACCTGCGACTTCGCGTTCTCGAACCACTCGTCGAGTGCTTCGGCCTGCTTGGCCTGGCGCGCGGCTTCCGAAAACTTCTCGTAGTCCGTTTCCAGCGATGCGCGGTGGGGTGGGTGGCGCTCGCGCAGGTAGACGATCTCGTAGGCTTTTTCGATCTGTGGGCCTTTCTGGAAGACCTCGATGGGCTCGCTGATGTCGCCGACTTGCATTTCGTCGATGGCGAGGTAGAGGTCGACATCCAGCTTGTCGAGCGGGATTTTGTAGCTGCCTGTGCGTGGGTCAGAGACCATGCCGCCGATGTCCTTGGTTTGCTGGTCGTCGGAGTATTCGGACGCCGCTTGCGAGAAGGTCGCGTCACCGTCTTCGATTAGCTTCTTGATATTCAAGAGCTTGGTTTTCGCACGCTCTTCATCCTCAGTAGAGATGCGCGGGCGCATCAGAATATGGCTGACCACCACACGCTCGCCCACACGCTTGTGCAGCAGCGCAATGTGGAAGCCGTACATGGACTCGAAGACGTTCGAGATTTCGCCTTCTTTCATATTGTAAACAGTGTTGGCAAAGGCGGGCACGACGCTGTTGCGCGTGATTTCGCCCAGATAGCCGCCATCGCGACCTGAGCCGTCGACGCTGTGCTTTTTCGCAGCTTCTTTGAACTCCAGCTTGCCCGCACGAATATCGGCTAGGATACCGGCGAGCTTCTGTTTCGTCTGACGCTTGGCCTCCTCAGAGGGCTCGGGTTTCACGACAATCTTGCTGATCTCGACTTCCACTGGCAGGTTAGGAATGCTGTCCTCGGGGATGCTTTTGAAAAACTGCTGCACCTCGCGCGGCGTCACGTCTTTCCCGGCGAAAATCTTTTCTTTCTGGGCATCGATTAACAGGCGATCGCGGATGTCTTCGCGCATCTCAACGCGCAGCTCGACCATCGACTTGCCGATGACCTTCTCCATCTTCTCCTGCCCGCCATACTGCGAGGCCATAATCATCAATCGGCGGTCCAGCTCCTGGTCGACGCGGTCTTCACCGATGAGCACACTATCGAGTTTGGCTTTGGCGAGCAGCAAGCGGTCAGACAGTTGGCTTTCCAATACGCGGCAATAGAGCGTGCCGTCGTCCTTTTGGCCGTTGTCGAGCAGGTATTTATACTGGTAGTCGACTTCTGATTTCAATACGACATCTTCGTCTACGATCGCCATCACCTTGTCGATGGTCAGTTGCGACCAGCCGAGCAGTGGCAGTGCCAGCGCGAAAAATAGTGCAAGAAATAGTTTTTGGGGGTTCCTCATTCGGTTTCGGTCAGTTCGAGGCGAGATTGCGCTTCTTTAACGATGGGCGCTTCAAATTCGTCTTTAATCTGCTGGCGACGTTGCTGCAAAATCATGGCTTTGATCAGCGGCTCGACCATGCTGAGCGGTTTTAGCTCGCCCGGGCGCACGATGTCGTCGAAGTAGATGAAGTGCAGCTTAACGGGGTCGAAGTTGGGGTTCAGGTAGACCGTTACGGGCGCTTTTTCCGGGATGGTCATCAGGTTATAGACAGGAAACAGGCTGTCGAGCGCCTGCACGGCCGAGGCCTCGCGGTAGCTCTCGTCAATCTTGTACTTGATGCCGTATTGCTTCAGCCAATCGCGTACAATCTTGCGATCGGTTTCATTCTTGAACATCAAACGTTCGCGCAACTGGGGTGTGTCGCGGTTCTGGGTCGAAAGGTAGTAGTACTTGTAGTACGTCGTGTTCGCTTTGAAAGCCTCTGGGTTGGCGTTATAGTACTGCTCAAGCTCCTGCTTCGTCACTTTCTTGTTCAGGCGCTCGTTTACGACTTGCTGTTTCAGGGCCTCAATCTTCAGCTGGCGCTCGTAGGCCTTCAGGCGACCTTCGATGTCGGCCTCCAGGGTTTCGATGCGCTCGTTCGCCTCTTGAGCGAGGGCAGCCTCGGCTGCCCAGGTGCGGATGTAGCGCTCGGCCATTTTCGTGCTATCGACAGCAGAAAGGCCGGAGGGCAGGTGCGCCGCCACCTCCGCCTGGCGCAATTCAGCATCGCCCAATCGGGCTACGACGGGCGATTCGTCCGCGCCATCGTCGTCGCCGCAGGCAAACAGCCCGAGCGAGCACGTGAGAAGCACAAGGAGGAGGAGTCGGTGCATGCAAATTACTTAAACAGCTTTTTGAAAGCCTTGTCGTTCAGTTTGTAAGGATAGCGTTTTTCCAGCTCTTCTAGCCAGGCTTTTTCCAGTTCGTTCTGGTAGTCAGTGATCGCCTGCGCCTTGGCTTCCTTAAAGGTCTTCTCGCCTTTTGGCAAGTACTGGATTGGTAGGTACAAGTAATAGCGGCCGTCTTCGGCGAAAATCTCGCTGATGTCCTCTTGCTTTTGGTCGAACATCTTGTCGATCCGCGCGGTTTCAGCTCGTTCGATGAACTGGCGGTTGGTACGCACAGTCATTCGCTTGGCCTTGATGATCGAATCGACGACCATGATGTCTTGGTCGTACTCCTCAAGCAGTTCAGAGACTTCCTTGAGTTTGTCCTCGCTCTTGCTGGAATAGGTGTACACTTCAGCACGCGCCTCGGCCGTGTATTCATCTTTGTGCTGCTCCCAGAACGCTTGCAAGCCGGCCGTGTCCTTCACGGCCTTTTGCCAGACCATGTCTTCGGTCAGCGTGAAGAGCAGAATGCCGTCGCGGTATTCGCGCTTAAGGTTGCGGTAGTCCGGGTACTTGCGGTCGAGCTGGGTTTCTTCGTACGACAGAATCTCTTCTTTCACATACTCGTCCAAGGCAAACTGTACGCGTTGCTCGGGCGCGAGTTCGGCCAGCTTGGTCGAGCGCATCGTGCGGAGCTTATCCATCACATCTTGCGCGCTATACGTGCCAGCTTTGAACGAAAAGACGGTCTTTTTGGCGAGGCTGGGGTCCAGCTCCTTTTCGCTTTTCAGCAGCGCCACGAGGTTTTCCTCAACCTCGGCCTGCAGGGCCTCCAGTGCCGACGAGTTGAGCTCAAAATCGTATTCTTTTTTAAGCTGGTTGATCAGCGTCTGCTCGGCGAGTTTGGCGCGCGGGTCGCGCGAAACGCGGGCTTTGAGCTGAGACTCCATTTCGTCAAAAGACTTCAGCGGAACGGTTTCCGTGACCGTCACGATATGCCAGCCGACGTTGGTTTCGAAAGGCTCGCTGTATTTCCCGGGCTTCAACTCAAACTTCTTGTCTTGCAGCTCCGGCACACCTAAATAGCGCGTACCCAAGTCGCCGCCACGGTTGCGCGAGTTGGGGTCGTCGGAGTATTCCGCCACCAGCTTCTCGAACTCCGCACCATCTTGCAGTGCTTTGTAAATCGAGTCGATGCGCGCCTTGGCTTCGTCGCGGGTTTTGGCCTCATAGCTATTGCCAGCCCGAATGAGCAGGTGCGCCAGGCGGGGCTTGCCGGATTTCAGCTCCTTTTTGTCATGCACTTTAATGACGTGGTAGCCGTATTCTGTGCGCACGGGCTGGCTGATGCCACCGACTTCTGTTTCGAAAGCCGCGTCTTCAAAACCATAGATGAAATCAAACACCGTAAACCAGCTGAGGTAGCCTTCGTTGTCTTTTGCACTGGGGTCGTCTGAGTTGCCCTTTGCGAGGTCAGAGAAGTCTTTGCCTCCGTTGATGGCCTCGGCACGCAGGTTCTGAATCATCTTATACGCGTTGGCTGTGTCTTTTGGGGTAGGGTTCTTCGGCAGCTTCACAAGAATGTGGCTGACGTTCAGCGCGTAGGCTGAGCGATCATAGGCTTCTTTGATGAGGTTCTCAAGTACCGATTTCTCAATCAGGTAGGGCTGGGCCAACTGTTTGAGGTAGCGATTCAGTTCGGCTTTGAAGGCCTTGGCGGTGTCAAGCTTGAGTCGCTCGGCCTCAAGCACCTTGCGCTTGTAGTTCACAAACAGATCGAGGTAGTCCTCGTAGTCTTTGCGACTGTCTTTGGCGGCTTTGTCATAGCCACCATTGTTTTTTTGGTAGACGTACTCAAACTCGGCCTGGTCGACCGTGTAGCCGTTGTCGAACTTGATCAGCCAGTCGCCCTCCTGCGCCGAGGCACCGAAGGCTAGGCCAATGCACCAAAGGAAAATCAGCAATGATCGCATATTGAAGCTCATATTGATTAGGGTGCAAAATTACACACTTTTTTAGGTAGTTCGGAAGCAAAGCGGCACAAACCCTGCCTCGCTCCACAATTCCTGCAACGCACAAGAGCGGGCTTTGTTGCGCGTGGCTTTTCCGTATTTTAGCCGCCAAGCTAGCGTTGCTATGGAACACAAACTGCGAGAGACACTGCGAATTGCCAGCATGGCTGCCGACACGATTCGTGAGCTGCGTGAAGAGCGCGATGCCCTGCACGCTGAACTGCAGGCTGTCAAACAGGAGATTGCCAACCTCAAACAGCAGCAGACGATCGGCAGCACGCTACAGCTATCCGAGCAGCTCGGCAGCCTGGAGCTGGGCGAAAACAAGGCCGAACTGAAAGCTGAAATTGACCGCTTGCTTCAGGAGATAGATGACTGCTTGAAGCTCCTTAGTGACTGATTACTATACTTCTACGCGCTTTACTATTCAGTATTATGTCTGCAGACAAACAGGAAATTATCATCGAGCTGCTTAACCGTGAAATGTCGGTGATCGTCAGCCCCGAAGAGTTCGATGACACGCTGGCTGTCGTCAATCGCTTGCAGGAAATGGCCAGCGAGTTCACCTCGAAGTACGAGATTGACGACGAGGCTTATCTGGCGCTGATGATCGCTCTCACGATCGGTAAAACGGCGCATGAGAACGAGCTGAAGCTGCAAATGGCCGAGCAGTACATCGAGCAGATCGAAGAGCAGCTGACTGGGGCCATCAACGCAGAATAGCATCTGCCAATGCGTGCTGCGAGACAAACAACTACTTCAACCTAAATCACACATAACCTCCTCAACAACATGGCTTTAATCGCTTCCATTTCTGGCATCAGAGGCACCATCGGCGGTAGCGTCGGCGACAACCTGACGCCTGTCGATATCGTGAAGTTCGCCGCTGCTTACGGCAGTTGGCTCAAAAGGCATACAGACAACCATACGGTCGTGCTCGGTCGAGACGCTCGGCCCTCTGGCGATATGCTGCGCTCACTCGTGACGGGCACACTCAACGCCCTGGGCATCAGCGTGATTGACCTCGGGCTGACCACCACGCCCAGCGTCGAGCTGGCTGTCGTGAAGCAGGAAGCCGGCGGTGGGATTATCCTTACTGCCTCGCACAACCCCAAAGAATGGAACGCACTGAAGCTGCTGAACGACAAGGGCGAATTCATTTCAGCGGAAGACGGTCGGGCGATTCTGGACCTTTACAAATCCGAAAAGTTTGATTTTGTCGCTGTCGATGACATCGGCAAGTCGCGTGAAGACTATAAGTATCTGCAGAAGCACATCGACGAAGTGCTGGGCCTGCCCCTCGTAGATGCCGCGAAAATCAAGGCGCGCGATCTGCACGTGGCCGTCGATTGCGTGAATAGTGGCGGCGGTGTCTACGTACCCGCGCTCTTGCACGCGCTGGGTGTCGATCATGTCGAGGAGCTGAACTGCACACCCGACGGCAACTTTGCGCACGACCCGGAGCCCATCGCCAAGAATTTGACCGAAATCTGCGACTACGTCAAAAACAACGATTGCGACCTCGGCATCGTTGTCGACCCGGATGTTGATCGCCTGGCGCTGGTCAGCGAAGACGGTGAGCTTTTCGGTGAGGAGTACACGATTGTGGCCATCGCCGACTACGTGCTTTCGCACAAGAGCGGGGCAGTGGTATCGAACCTCTCGAGCTCACGCGCCCTACGCGATGTCGCCAAACAGCACGGCGTGGAATATCACGCGTCTGCCGTCGGCGAGGTGAATGTGGTCGAGAACATGAAGCAAGTAGATGCGGTGATTGGCGGCGAGGGCAACGGCGGGGTGATCTACCCAGCCTCGCACTACGGGCGAGATGCGCTGGTGGGCATCGGCCTGTTTTTGAGCTACCTGGCCATCAGTGGCAAGAAAATGAGCGAGTTGCGCGCGGCCTATCCGAACTACTACATGTGCAAACACAAAGTGAAGCTCACGCCCCAGCTGGATGTCGACAAGCTGCTGCAGCGCCTGCAGGACAAGTTCAGCGACGAGGACATCACGACTATCGACGGCGTGAAAATCGATTTCGATGACAGCTGGGTGCACCTGCGCAAGTCGAACACCGAGCCGATTATTCGTATTTATACCGAGGCCAAGAGCCAGGAAGACGCCGACACGCTGGCCCACAAATTCGAGCAAGAGCTGTTGGGCTTGATGTAACGCGCGACGTCCAGCTAGGTTGGCAACCGATTCTGTAGATTGGCGTATATTCGCAAGTTTTCCTAACGTCACCGTCCATGAATACACAGCGCGTCTATCTCGACCATGCCGCCTCTACGCCCTTGGATGACAGGGTGTTGGAAGAAATGCTGCCACTTCTGAAAAGTGCGTTCGGCAACCCCTCTTCGGTGCACGACCATGGTCGCAAATTGAAAGCCAAAATCGAAGTCTCGCGCAAGAAGATAGCCGATCTCGTCGGTTGTGCGCCGGCTGAAATCGTGTTTACCAGTGGTGGCACCGAGGCCGATAACTACGCCCTGCAGTGCGCCGTGCGCGACCATGGCGTTAAGCGTATCATCAGCAGCCCACTCGAACACCATGCAGTGCTTTACACAGTTGAGTACCTCGAAAAGACCCGTGATGTTGAGCGGCTGATGGTGAACGTCGATCATGAAGGCCGCGTTGACCTTGACCACCTGCACACCCTGTTACAGCACGAAGACAAGACGCTCGTTTCGTTGATGCACGCCAACAACGAGATCGGCACGCTGCTGGATCTTGAAGCTGTCGGAGCGCTTTGTGAGGAGCACGGCGCGTTGTTCCACACGGATACCGTGCAGTCTATTGGCCTTTATAACCTGAACCTCACGGACTTGCCGGTGCACTACACCGCGGCTTCTGCGCATAAGTTCAACGGCCCGCGGGGCATCGGGTTTATGTACGTCGAAAGTGGTTTCGCCTGCGAACCGCTCATTTGGGGTGGGGCGCAGGAGCGCAACCAGCGCGGCGGCACAGAAAACGTGGCAGCGATCGTCGGCATGGCCAAGGCACTGGAGCTGACATACGACCAGCTCGACGAAAAGCGTCAGTATCTGGGCGAGCTCAAAGCGCACATGCTGAAGGGCTTACGCGAGCTTTTCCCGGAACTGAAAGTCAACGGCCCAGAGGGTGAAGGGGCTATGCCAAGTGTGTTGAACGTCTGCTTCCCGATTGAACAGGCTCAGGGCATGCTGATGATGAACCTCGACATCAACGGGGTGTCGGCATCCGGTGGTTCGGCCTGCGCGAGTGGCAGTGTGACGGGCTCGCATGTGCTGCGGGCGATCGGGCTGAGCGACGCACAGAATCTTAGCTCAGTGCGGTTCTCGTTTGGGAAAGATACGACGAGAGACGAGCTCGATTACGCGCTGGGCGTGGTCAAGAAGGTGTTGGCGAGCTAGGGTTTTTCTCGAAATCAATACAGT
Source organism: uncultured Bacteroidia bacterium (assembly GCA_964611815.1). Taxonomy (GTDB): domain Bacteria; phylum Bacteroidota; class Bacteroidia; order J057; family CAZTEZ01; genus CAZTEZ01. The sequence goes on from CAZTEZ010000080.1 coordinate 8,093, forward strand.
TACATCCTGAGCGCAGCAGCCTGCCCTGAGCGAAGTCGAATGGGAAGGACCTACTCGCAAAATCGCACGCGCAATAGTTGATGTAGGTCCTTCCCATTCGACTTCGCTCAGGGCAGGCTGCTGCGCTCAGGATGTACCTTTCATATTTCCTGAATGACAAGGTATCGCTATATCTTTAAAGAAAGAACCCGGCTGATTTTCATCAGCCGGGTCTTTTCGGCGACTCGGAGCGGGCCCGAGTATAAGTCAAGTCTTAACGGAAAGCAGCTAAAGCTGCAGGGTGCTTAACGGTAGTTGTTGCGACCGCTGCGGCCACCGCCACGGTTGTCTTCGCGCGGACGCGCTTCATTAACACGGAGCGAACGGCCATCCAGATCGGCACCGTCCATTTCGTCGATGGCAGCTTGGCCATCGGCGCTATCCGACATTTCTACGAACCCGAAACCACGGCTTTTGCCAGTCTCGCGATCCATAATAACTGTTGCTTTGTCAACGGCTCCAAACTGCTCGAAAGCTTCGCGGAGCTCATCTTCACCTGTGTTGTACGACAGGTTTCCTACGTAAATGTTCATTGAAATAGTAAAGCCGCTTTGTGAAAGCGCTCACTGGCCAACGGCTCGAACCAGCTTGCGATTTACCAGTCTCAGGCCGGTAAGCACCTATTCGTCACATGCAATATACGCGCAATACTTTCCCCACCAGCACCTAAGGGTTGTTTTCTCAGAAAAATAAATTTCCGTGTAACTAAGTTGGCCATTTTTGACAAATAGCCTTAGTTGGTTACTGATTTTCAAGCACCTGTACCAGTCTGGCCAGCGCTTGCTGAATTACCAGCTCCTGTCGGCGCTTGAACTGCCCGGTGAACATTCGCCGAGAGGTACTGTCGTCCAGCTCGCCCCACTGTCGCCAAATCAGCTCGACGGCTTCAGTGTCTTCAATAGGGGTCAGCTCGATACTGCCGCCCTGAATAAACGGCACACCTGCGCTGTATTGCAGGCGATTAGGTTCCGCCTTAGCCTCAATCTTGACGCCCCCGCAGGCCACCTGAAACGCATCGAAGGCATTGTTGTCGGGCAGGGTGGTCAGCGCTGCAAATATGCTTTCCTGCGGTGCCCTGACTCGAAAACGCACTTTGACCTGCCAGGGCCGCTTCGCGAAAAACGTGCGGTAAAAGTATACGCCCACAAACACCAGGAGCGCGATCGTCATCACGATGTAAATCTCGAGCATAGCACGAATATACACCGAATGACCGAGCCGGTAAGCGCAGGCTTACCGGTCTTCTTCGGGCACGGACGTAGATTCCGGCTGTGGGGTGTTGTCAGGGGGCAGGAAATGAACGCCCGGCTCGGCGATCTTGCTCGCCGACCAGGACTGACGGGTGAGCGCCTCGTCACTGGTGGCTTCCTGGTTGCGCCCCACCCACCACGCGCGGAACTTCTGCTGATAGTCGTACACCGAAGCCTGTTTGAATTGCAGCATTGCAAGTTCGGCCTGGTACTCCACCACGCCTTTGGCTTTCACCGAAAAGCGAGAGTATTTCGGATAGGCGCTCTCTTTCTTCATGCCCTCGGCCCACTGCTTGAAAAACAGATGTGGGACGTAACGCATGGTGCCCGTTTCGGGGTCGTAGGCTTGATGGTCGAGCGCAACATGCAGCGAATGCAGGTGTCGCGGTTTGTTGATTTGAATGCTAAAGCCCTTGAAGGCCATGACCGCCGCCGGGAAATCGGGCTCGCCGGTCAGTTCAAGCGTGGGGGGCTCCGACAGGTACTCCGTGCGCCGATCCCAATAGTCTTCCTTTCTCAGGATCGTCTGCGCGACGTTGAGCATGTCAGTTTTGTAGCCAATGACCGCGAAATTCAGTTTCAGCGCATACTCCACTTTTTGGACGAAAAGCGGGCACTCAAGAGAGTTGCACCCGGCCAGGAAGTAGATGTTCAGCGGAAACACCAGCTTGTCTTTTTCGGGATCATACCCCCCGTCGCCGAAGCTGAGTCTGAGACCGATGAGCTTGTCCGCCCGGCGCAGCGAGACGAGGTCGAAGCCGTTGAGGATGATCTGGTAGCTGTCGAAATCGCGCATGTTGCTGTCCAGGGCCAGCTCCAGGGTCGTGCTGATTTGAATGGGCTTGCGCTCTCTGCCAGCAAGTTCCAGCTCCAGTTGACCTTGCTGCACCGCACCGCCGTTGAAGCGCACGAGCGAGGCCTTCGAGATGGCATAGGCAGAATCGGTGCCGGTGCCAGAGGCCGCGGCGTATTCGCTCACGAGCATATCCGACGCGCCACCTTTGAGGTCTTGCAGCCACACCCGCGAACCCTGCCGGTTAAACCGGTGGTTGTACGTCCATTCGTGCACGAAGCCGCGCCAGACTGGTAAGCGGGCTTCGTAGATTTCCGTGTTTTTGGGCAACCCAACCTGAGCAGCGATATTATTCGGCAAGAAGAACCCTAAAGCAATCGAAAAGAGGAGAATGAGGGAAAGGCGATTTCTCATGAAAGTAGAGGCTGCAAAGCGTGTACCAATGTGATCGTTGTGGCGGCGCAATTATTGAACGCCCGTGTCTTTTTCGGTGGCCTTCTCACCAGTTTTGGTTTTTATGATGAGCAGCAACAGGAAAAACGTGCCATACGCTAGGTTAAAGGCGGCAGGCGCGGTAGCGTACCCCAGCTGTGGAAGGACGTAGTACGGCAGCACAAACAGCACGTACAGCAGCAACGGGTTCGCCCATTTGAACCAGCTTGGGAACGGGTGCGGGCCTCTTAATTGCGCGACGAACAGCATGACATTCAGCAAGATATGCAGCAAGAAGGCCGTGCCACCGATGATGCCCAGCGCGAACATGGTCATCAAATCGAAGCGCAGGAGCTCGGTCGTGGACCAGTCGCGCACGGCGTGGGAGTTGTAACCCATACCGATAAACCCGAATGCGGCATGCACCGCCACGCCAACCGCCACAAAGCCAAT
>CAZTEZ010000081.1:0-11054 GCA_964611815.1 uncultured Bacteroidia bacterium
TTACCACGCCTACAGTATGGAGGAAGCGGTGCACAAGTCGTACCAGTTCGCCGGCGAAGGCGACACGGTGCTGCTCTCACCCGCCTGCGCCAGCTTCGATATGTTCGAGGACTACGAGGACCGCGGCAACCGCTTCAAGCGGGTGATTCGCACGTTGTCGTAATGGCTGCATTAGTAGCCTGTCATTTCGAGCGAAGCCGAGAAATCCGAGAGGATAGTACGTATTACAGTACGCACAACTGACTCGGGTCTCTCCACAAGGTCGAGACGACGAAAACCCAGCAGTGGATATTGAACCCCGCTGCATACTTAACCACCGATGCCACCCGGCATCACCCCAAACCGCCCCCGATGCTACCGGGGGCGGTTTTTTGGTGTAGGTGCTAGTCATCCTGAGCGCAGCGAAGGACCTCCTCGAGTTATTACGCGACAACAGCCGTTGTAGATCCTTCGCTGCGCTCAGGATGTACCACTCTTTCATTCAAAAAAACAGGCGCAACGATACCGCTGCGCCTGTTTGTCTAAGTCCGTCTGTTGTTAAATGCTGATTATCATCCTTCGGAGAGGGCGTTGGCACCGCTGACGATCTCAAGGATCTCAGTGGTAATCGCCGCCTGACGCGCTTTGTTGTACGTCAGCTTCAGGTCGTCGAGCAACTCTTGGGCGTTCTCGGTGGCGTTGTCCATGGCCACCATACGGGCGCCGTGCTCTGAGGCGTTGGATTCTAGAACCGCGCTGTAGAAGGTGGTTTTCAGGATCTTGGGCACCAGACTCTCGCCGAGCTCCACGGGATTAGGCTCCACGATGTAGTCCTGCTTTTCAGCTTCTGCTTCCACTTCCAACTGCACCGGCAGGAACTGATCGACCCGGCGAATCTGCGTGGCGACATTCTTGAACTCGTTGAACGCCAGCACGACGTGATCCCACGCGCCATCTGCGAAGCCGTCCATCACCTGCTCGGCGTACTGCGCGACGTGGTCGAACTCGACGTTTGCAAACGCGTCTTTGTTCTCGCTGTCGACGATGTCATAGCCAAGGCGGCGGAAATACTCGAAGCCCTTCTTGCCGATGGCCATCACTTTCAGGCGGTTATCGGCCAGGTGCTCGGGGAAGCGCTGCTTCATGTCCTCTTCAGCCGCGCGACAGATGGCGGTGTTGAACGCACCGGCCAGTCCGCGATTTGACGTGACGACGACGTAGAGCACCATCTTCGGGTTGTCGCGCTGCTCGAGGTACGGGATGTCCAGCTCCTCGGTTTCGCGCAGCGTTTCGGCCACGTTTTGCAGCAACTGGTTGAGCTTGCGGGCGTACGGGCGGAGGTTCTCCGTCATGTCCTGCGCACGGCGAAGCTTGGCCGCCGACACCATTTTCATGGCGCGGGTAGTTTGCTGCGTGTTCTTGACAGACTTTATACGCGTGCGTACTTCCTTGAGATTCGCCATGGCGGCGGGGGGTTAACGTGCGGTGATCAGCTGATTAGTAGCGAATTGCGTTGGTTTCGATGCGCTTAGGCGGGCACAGACTCGTAGTTCTTGGCGACCTCTTTGCCCACTTCCAGAATTTTGTTCTGTTGTTCATCGCCCCACTTGCCAGCAACAAGCTGATCGAGCAGGTCGCGGTGCTGCGCGTCCATCACTTGAATGAGTGCTTTTTCGTACTCTTTCACGCGCTCAACGGGGATGTTATCAAGCAGTCCTTTACTGGCGCAGTAGATTGAAACCACCTGATGCTCAACGGCCATGGGGTCGTATTGCGCTTGCTTCAGCAGCTCGACGAGGCGCTTGCCACGCTCGAGCTGGCGCTGCGTGACGGGGTCGAGGTCAGAGCCAAACTTCGCGAAAGCTTCCAGCTCGCGGTATTGTGCGAGGTCGAGCTTCAACGTACCGGCAACCTTTTTCATCGGCTTAATTTGCGCCGAGCCACCCACACGCGATACCGAGATACCCACGTTAACGGCCGGCATCACACCCGCGTTGAACAGGTCTTTTTCGAGGTAAATCTGACCGTCGGTAATCGAAATCACGTTCGTCGGGATGTACGCCGAAACGTCGCCTTCCTGGGTTTCGATGATCGGCAGGGCCGTCAGCGAACCGCCACCCTTCACCTTATCGGCGAAGCTTTCAGGCAGGTCGTTCATTTTGCGAGCGATGTCATCGTTGTCGATGATCTTGGCAGCGCGCTCCAAGAGGCGGCTGTGCAGATAAAAGACATCACCGGGGTACGCCTCGCGGCCCGGAGGGCGACGCAGCAGCAGTGAAACCTCACGGTAAGAGACGGCCTGCTTCGAGAGGTCATCATAGATCACTAGGGCGTGACGGCCGGTGTCGCGGAAATACTCACCGATAGCCGCACCTGCGAAAGGCGCAAAGAACTGCAGCGGCGAAGGCTCTGATGCTGAAGCAGCTACGACGACTGTGTAGTCCATCGCGCCGTTGTCCTCCAGAGCTTTCACCACCTGTGCGATGGTCGAGCCTTTCTGGCCAGTGGCAACGTAGATACAGAAAACCGGCTTATCCGTGTTGTGCGTCTGCTTTTGGTTGAGGATGGTGTCGAGTACGACGGCTGTTTTACCCGTCTGGCGGTCACCGATCACGAGCTCACGCTGGCCGCGGCCGATCGGAATCATCGCGTCGATAGCTTTGATACCGGTTTGCAGCGGCTCGTCTACCGGCTGGCGAAAGATAACACCGGGGGCTTTGCGCTCGAAAGGCGACTTGTACGACTCACCAGTGATTGGGCCTTTGCCGTCGATGGGCTCACCAAGGGGGTTAACAACACGGCCAAGCATGCCCTCGCCCACGTTGAGCGAGGCGATTTCGCCTGAGCTACGGACCGTCGAGCCCTCTTTGATGCCTTCAGAGTCACCAAAAAGTACGGCGCCGACGTTGTCTTCTTCGAGGTTGAGGACCATGCCCTTGCGGCCATTCTCAAACTCGATGAGCTCACCTTGTTGTACGTTCGTAAGACCGTAGATGCGGGCGATACCGTCACCTACCTCCAATACGGTGCCGACTTCTTCAAGCTCGGCAGCCGATTCAAAACCAGAGAGTTGCTGGCGGAGAATGTTGGATACTTCGTCTGGACGGATTTCCATCAGAGTGCAGATATAAAAGTTTGAGAATGTTCGCGGAAGCTCTGCTCAAGCTCGCGCAGTTTGTGTTTCACTGAGCCGTCGAACAGACGGTCGTCCATTTTGAGGACGAATCCGCCGATGAGTGACTCGTCCACTTCGGTGCTCAGTTCTACCGAGGTGTCGAGAATCTTTTCAACCCGCTGCTTGATGGTTTGTTGCTCGCTATCAGGCAGTTCAATAGCACTGACGAGTGTAACGGGCGTAATGTTGTTGTTGGCGTTGTACTCGCGGATGTACATCTTTGCGATCAGCGGGAGCAGGCCCTCGCGGCCTTTTTGTGCCAACAGATTGATCAGTTTAGCGACTGGTTCTGAGGCCTTGCCACTGAAGATTTTCTCAAGCGTGCTGCGCTTCACCCCCCGGCTGATGATGGGGTTCTGCAAAAACAGCTCCAGATCGCGCGACTCGCGCACGAGGGCAATGAGGCTACGAAACTCGTCTCGGAAGAGCTCAGTTTCGTTGCGCTCGGCTGCCAGCATGTACAGCGAGTGGGCGTAGCGTTTGGCGATGCGGTCTTCAGTCACAATCGTGTGCTTCTGGTGTGGTTAAAATTCGCTTAGTTCAACTTGATATCATCCACCAACTGCTTGGCGTACTGCTCCTGAGCCGCCTTGTCGCTCAGCTCTTTACGCAGCAGTTTTTCAGCAATCTCAATCGACAGCTTGGCAGCATTTTCGTTGAGCTCGACAATGGCTTTCACTTTCATCTGCTCGATTTCCTGACGCGCAGAATCCACTTCTTTCGCCGCTTTTTCGCCAGCCTCTTTTTTCGCGCCTTCCACAATTTCAGTGCGGGTGGCGTTGGCCTCACGAATGATTTTATCGCGCTCGGCGCGGGCTTCCTGAAGAATCTTCTCGTTCTCAGACTTCAGATTCTGCATTTCCTCGCGGGCTTCTTCGGCCTGCTTGAGGGCGCTCTCGATGGTGTCTTCGCGCTCGTGGATGGCCTTCATGATGGGCTTCCAGGCGAATTTGCGCAGGAGCACCAGCAGAATGACGAAGATGACGAGCGTCCAGAAGAACAGTCCAAACTGTGGTAGTAGCAGTGACATGGCGCTGGTTAGTTGGTATTGATCGGGTTATCAATCAGAGAGTTGAGATGAAAAAGCAGCCGCCCGCCGGGGCATTCCCCCGGCGGTTTGGCTACCATTGATTTACGACAGGATCGCGAGCAGTGATACAACAACCGCGAAGAGGGCAACACCCTCGATCAGTGCGGCAGTCAGAATCATAGCGCCACGAATGTCATTCGTTGCTGAAGGCTGGCGAGCGATACTCTCGACGGCGCTTGCGCCGATACGGCCAATGCCCATGCCGGCGCCAATCGCGGCGACACCTGCACCAAGGCCTGCTCCAAGAGCGGCTACTCCGTTAGCCTGCAGAAGGATCATCAAAAACTCAAACATGATTGAAAATGATCAAAGTGAAAAAGAAAAAGTTGTGACCGGTCTGTTGTATGTTGGTCGTTGTGTGTAAGGTTCGTTAGCGTGCTTTCGTTCAAGCATTTAGTGTGTTTTGCGCTTAGTGGTGCTCTTCGCCGCCGTGCTCGAAAGCCTGGGCGATGAATACCGCGCTGAGGATCGTGAATACGTAGGCCTGAAGGGCTGCCACCAGCACTTCGATGACCATGATGAAGAGCGTAAAGGCGACTGAGAAGACCGCAGCGCCGGCGCCCACGCCAACCTGCTTGCCCCCTTTGCTCAGAATGAAAATCAGCATGACGAGCGAAATCACCATAAAGTGGCCGGCGGTGATGTTCGCAAACAGACGCACCATAAGTGCAAAGGGCTTCGTGAACACACCGAGCAGCTCGACCGGCAGCATGATGAACTTCACCGGTACGGGTACGCCCGGGAACCAGAAGATGTGGCTCCAGTACGCGCCGTTGGTGCTGATGATGATGTAGAACAGCGTGACAACCGCCAGCGCCGCTGTGACGCTGATGTTGCCCATGATGTTCGAGTTGAAGGGCGTGAGCCCGAAGAGGTTAGATATCCAGATGAAGAAGAAAACCGTCAGGAGATACGGCAGGTACTTCTTGGTTTTGTCGCCGAGATTCGGGCGGGCGATGTCGTCGCGCACAAAGGTGATGACCGGCTCTATGAGTGACTGAAAGCCTTTGGGGGCCTGGCCTTCGCGTTTCTTGTAGGCTTTGGCGACGCTCGTGAACATGAAGAACATGAGCACGGCAACCATGATCATTTGCAGCACGGTCTTTGTGATCGAGAAGTCGATGACCATCGCGTCTTTGTCTTTGATCGACTTCACGCTGTTGGTCGCTTTGTCAATGTAATAGCCCTTCGCCTGCAGATTGTGCATGTATTCGTGGTGGTCGTGCCCAGCCACGGTGAAGAACTCGAAGCCTTTGTTGGAGTTATATAGAATGAAGGGCAGGTGCAGCGCGATGGGCGTCTCGCCAATGTCGGTGATGTGCCACTCGTGTGAATCGAGGATGTGGCCGAAGATTTCTTCAGAGGGGTTGAAGCCCAGCTCGCTATCCTGGTCGGCCCCCTCGTGGGCATGCGCAGCTTCGGTGTGCGGCTCATCGTGGCCGTGATCGTCGGCTGCCATCGCCGGTGTGGCGACTACGCTGAAAGTCAGCAAGAATGCTGTCAGCAGTGAAAGGAGATTGGGTGTATAAGCCATGAGTAAATCGCAGATGAAAGCGGGTGGCTAGGGGGTGATTTCGCGGCGCAAGTTAGCAAGCAGGATATACACTTCAAACGCAACGAAAGAAAAATATGCAGTGAAGAAACTGGCGACAAACCACAGCTTGTCGAACTCCAGCGATAGCAGCACGATAAGCACGAAAATGAAGCTCGCCAGCATTTTTACGAGTGTGGCCGCCGAGACCATCCCGACAAACATCTCGGGCTTTTTCTCAAGGCTGCGTTTGGCAATCCAGAAGCTGACGATATGAATCACCGCCTGAAACATGACGCTCACCGGAAACAGCCACTGGTTCTCGGCATACCCCAGCGCCCCGGCCCCAAACCAGGCGGCGAGGGCGTAAACAACGGTGAAGGCTGATATGATGAGTACGAAGCGTTTCACGGCGGGCTCCCGTTCGGGGCGATTGCGCCGCAAAGTTACACGGGTTTGGCGGGCCATGTGCAAGTAAAACGGTAATTAATGATTAGGCTGCCAAGAAAGCTATTCTTGAACCAGAATTTTCAGAATCCACCCAATTTATAGCATTCCAGCCATTCTGTTAATTCTGCAAATTCTGGTTCTTCCTACCCCCGCATATAATCCCGAATCAAATTCACCAGCCCGGCGATGATGCCCAGCACCGCCCCGCCGAGCGTAAACCACGGCTTGGGCTGGTCGGTCCACTGGTCGATCCAGTAGCCCAGAAGGGCCATGCCGCCCACCACACTCACGAGCTGGATGCCCGCACTGATGAGCCTCGCAGTGTTGCGCGAAACGGGGAGATGGTCCGCCAAGGGGCTACCGGTAGACTGCTTTTCGTCAGGCTCTTTCGGCGGCTCGGGTGGCGGTGGTGTTTGGGAGGCGGACAAACTGTGGCGAGAGAAAACGTGAAGTGCGATGAACGCTACTTCTTAACGGCCTCGCGCTGCTGCTGGTTCGTCGGCTGGCTGTTGGTGGGCGCAGAGGCGGCGCTTTGGCGGCGTACCGCATCGTGCTTCTTGCGGAACTCCTCGCGGGCCTCTTTGCCCGTGCGCATTTGGCCGGCGATAACGGCACCGGGGTCCATCTGGATCTTTTCGTAGATCAGATCGCCCTCGATTTTGGCGCTGTCTTGCAGGTGGATGAACTCGTGCACGCAAATGGTACCCTCCACTTTGCCGGCGATAGTCGCGGTGCGCGATTCGATATCGCCCTTGACACTGCCGCTACGGCCAAGTACGACCTTCGCATTGCACAGTAGCGTGCCTTTAATTTCGCCTTCGATACGGATATCGCCTTTGCTCGACACCACGCCTTCAATAACGACACCAGAGGCGATCATTGAGATCTTGCCTTGCGGAGCGTCTTGTTCTTTTTGCTTGTTGTTGCCTGATGAAAATACAGCCATCGGTCAGTGGTTGAAGTTTGGTAGAATAACAGCAATCAAGGCGCAAACGTGAGCAGCTTCAGCGGGTCGAGCGGTTGAGAGTCCCACCAGAGTTCGAAATGCAGATGGGGCCCGCTGGTGTTCTCGCCTGAGTTACCGGCGAAGGCGATGACATCGCCTGCACCGACAAAGCTACCATTTTTTTTCAAAATAGCGCTGTTGTGCCTGTAAACCGACACCAGACCGCTGGGGTGCAGTATGCCGATGCTGTGGCCGTTGCGGAGGGTGTAATCTGAAAAAACGACCACCCCTTCATCGACGGCCCGAATCGGGGCTTTTTCAGCGGTGGCCACGTCGATGGCAAAGTGCCCTTTGCCGGGTTCGAATTTACTGATGATGTCACCCTTAACTGGTGCAAGCAGCGTGATTTCCGGCAGGCTCGGGCGGCGGCCGTCGCTGATGTTGAATTCCTTTTTCTGCGCGTCGGCGTTCGCGCGCAACTGGTAGTCCTGCACATCAGGCGGGCCGTCGTTGGCAGGAGTGTTCGGTTGCGTTTGCGGGTTAGGTTGCGGTTTGGGCTGGGGCTGCGCGGCGGGTGTTTCCCCGTTCGCTTCCATCTGGGCAAGCTGCTCGTCATCAAACGTGCGGATCCGCTGGATGGATTTCAGCACCGAATCCTGGCGCTCGAAACGCTGCTGCAGCACCTGGAAGTTCGTGCGCAACTGCTTGTACTCCTCCCGCATTTGCGAATCGGTATAGCCGGGAATCAACTCGCGAACGGGCGTAAAGAAGATGACGACTGTTGTGATGGCGATGATTGCAAACACGGATAGCCCGACCAACCACCACAGGCTGCCCAGCTTAAACTCACGGTTGACGCGTTCCTCGAAGGTCTCGCTGCGGATGACCATCAGGCGGTAGCGGCGGCGGGCGCGTTCTTTTATACGTGTGAAAAGGCTCATGGGTGGGCGTAAAATGAGAAGAGCAAGCGGAGAGAATGGCGTGAGGTGGTCGGTGCCGTTCGGGCAAAAGTCGTTAAAGACGGGGCTAGCGGCATTTTTGCAGCCCTGGTTTAATAAATTCGCCGGAGTTGCGTTACTTACCGGAAGAACCCAAATCCGTGCTGCTCAAAACTATCAAATATTTCTGGCATCTGGCTGCGCTCGGCCTGCTACTCAGTCTTTTTGCTTGTGGACCCCAAAAAGATGGCTTCATGGCCATGCGATACCACAATACGAGTTCTTTTTTTAACGGCTTTTATCACGCTAAGCAGGAATATCGCCAGGGTGTCGAGCAGCTTGAGGAAGGAGAAACGGTGCCTACGGACGGGTTTTTGCCACTGCTGAAAACGGCAGAAGCTACAAATTCGACCGCGCGATTCGATACCGCGATCAAAAAGTGCGATGTCATCATCTTCAAACACCCTAAAGGCAAGTGGATTGATGACGCTCGCTTTCTGAATGGCCGTTGCTATTACTACAAGGGCAACTACACGATGGCCAGCACGAACTTCAACTATATAATTCAGGAGTTCGAAGACAGCAAGATTATCCCGGAAGTGAAGCTCTGGCTGGCGAAGACGTATTACGTGAAAGGCAACGACTATCGCGCCAACGAGGTGCTGAAAGAGTTGCCCAATTTTGATGAGATTGACGCTGACACCCGCGTCGAAATCGCGAAGATGAAAGCACAGCTGTTCATTGAGCGCGAACAATATTCGGAGGCTGCCGCGGCCCTGCAGGAGGTGCTGGGCGATTTGAAAGGCCGTCGCGAAAAAGCACGCATCAACTTCGTGCTCGGGCAGCTCTTTGCCAAGATGAAAGGGTATGATCGCTCTGTGGAGTACTACAACAAGGTGGCCAGCATTGACTACAGCAACGAGCTGACCTTCAGAGCACTACTTGGCATCGCACAGCTGTACGCAGACCCCAACAACCCCAACGCCGAAGCCGGGCTAGCTGGGGTGCAGACACAGTTAAAAAAGCTGCTGGATGACATCAAGTACCAGAGCTATCACGACCAGATTTACTACCAATTTGCCCAACTGGAAAAGAACAAAAACAACACCGACGGCGCGCTCGATAACCTGCGCAAATCGGTGCAGGCTAACGCGGGCAACCAGCGCCAGCTGGTGCTGAGTCTGTATGAAGCCGGCAAAATCTTTTTCTACGAAAAACAGCAGCTCGACTCTGCGCAGACGTATTTCAACCAGGCGGCTTCATCTGTGCAGCCCGAAATGCCGGAGCACGATGAGATCAAGACGTTCGCCGCGGTGCTTACGGATTACGTGAAGTACCGCGATGATATTCTGGTGAACGATAGCCTGCTGGCGCTGGGCAGTCAGTCTGAGCAGCAGATCAAAGACCACATCAAAGCGCAGCTGGAGCGCGAGGAAGCCGAGCGCCGCAAACGTGAGGCGGAGGAGCGCCGCCGCCAGCAGGAGATGCAGCGCCAGATGATGACGCAGGCGCAGATGAACATCAACGATCCGCTCGCCCAGCAGAACGTGTCCGGCTTTTATTTCGAAGACCAGATGCAAATCGCCCGTGGCAAGGCTGAGTTCGTGAGGGTTTGGGGACGCAGACCGAACCAGGACAACTGGCGCCGCAAAAACAAAATGCAGCTTGCCAGCAACGACGAAGAGGACGAGGATCGCCCGGAAGAGACCATGGAGGAGAAAATCGAGCGCCTGTTCGCCGAGGTGCCACGCTCTGCGGAAGACCGCGATACGGCCAACCAGGTGATCCAGACGGCTTATTTCGAGCTGGGGCAGATCATGACGCAATCGCTCGAGCTACCAGATTCGGGCCTTAAATACTACCAGACGCTCGTGGAGCGCTACCCCAAAGGCGAGCTGGTGCCCAAGACGCTCTACGCCATTTACAACATCTACGCCCTCAAAGGCGCGCCCCAGGCCGGCACGTACAAAACACGCATCCTGCGCGATTACCCCAATTCGCAGTACGCACGCCTGCTCCGAAAAGAGCGCATCACAGACGACGAGAACAGCGGCAGTTTTTACTCAGGCTACGAAGGCTTGCTCTCGCAATACAGCGACGGCCAGTACGAAACGGTCGTGAACTTCGGTGGCTTTTTGCGCGAGGAGCACAAGAACCACCCGGAGGTGTACCTGATCGACTACCTGCGTGGCTCTAGCATGGGCGAGCTGGGCCGCAAGCAGGACATGAAAAAGGAGTACGAGCAGATCGTCGCCAACTACGGCGACACCGATGTCGGCCGAGTCGCACAGATGACGCTCGATATGATGGCCGGCAAGTCGGTGCAGGTGAACCCCAGTAACCCGTCGTCGAAATCGACTGTCGCCAACAGCGCCGCCGAAGAGCGCCTCAAAGAGAAGCGCTTCCGCGGCTTTGAGATCACACAGCGCGCCAACGAGCCCATCTTCGCGGTGGTGTTCGTCGACCGCGACCGCATCAAAAACAGTGAGCTGTCAGCCATCATCTCTGACTTTAACAAGGCCAAGTACCCCGAGCGCCAGCTCCGCGCCAACGCGTTCTTCTACAAGACCGACAGCGTGCAAAAATGGATGCTCTATATCTCACAGTTCCCCGACTACCCCACTGGCGAGCAATACGTCGAGTCTATAAAGAACCACGCGAAGCTCACCACGCTGATGTCGCAACCCGGCATCGATGCCATGTTCATTTCGCCGGCCAACTTCAGGGTAGCTTTCTCGCAGAAGCGCTTCCATGACTATCAGACGTTTTACTCGATCTTCAAAGACAAGCTGCTGGCTAACGGACGCAAGGAAGAGAACTAAAATCGAAGCATCAAGGAGTAACCCGGATTAACAGGATTAAGAAGGATTGGTAAGATTCGACTGAGATAATGGTTTATTTGCAACGACGAAAAACAGCCTGACAATCTCTGTGAAAAAGCTCCT
>CAZTEZ010000082.1:0-11013 GCA_964611815.1 uncultured Bacteroidia bacterium
AAATCTTCGCCAGATTCACCAGCGTGTCCACCGCCTGGTGGAACTCGCCTTTGAAGTCTGTCGCGAACAGGATGCGGTCGATTTTCTCGAATTTGCACTCTTTCGGTACAGACAGCACGGGGAAGGGCGAGTAGCGGATGGTGCGCTCGGTGTTGGTGCCGAACAGGCCACCGTGGATGACACCCGTCATACCGGTGGTGCCCATCACGACGAGATTCGCATCGCCTTTGATGTCTTCGTGGAACTCCCAGGTGGGCTTGTCTGCAACGAGGATAGCTTTGGGGTCAAGACCGCTAAGCGACTCATCTTTAGCGAGGTTGCGCAGGTCTTTGATGGCCTCCTTACGAATTTCGTTGGCCCACACGGAGTCAACCGTCGCCGACAAGCCACCATTGTAGGCGGTCTGAACATACGGGCGCTCGTAGACGTGCAGCAATGAAATTTTAGCCTCTTTCTTGCGAGCGATGGCCGCACCAAAACGCATGGCGTTTACAGAAGCCTCTGAAAAATCAGTCGGGACGATGACGTGTTCGATATTCATGCGGGGATGTTTTTGTGAGTTCGGTTAGTGGATTCACTTGAATGCATTGACAGAACAAGTTTACAAAATACGCTTCAAACTTCCACTCATTGATGCCAATAGAATGTTATGACAAGTATTATTGCGAAAATATGTTGCCTATCAGATGCCTAAGACTTCTACTCGAGCCATCACAAGGTTGTGTTCCTTATGTCGGGAACTTTAAGGGCGCTTCAATTCTGACAGCTCCCGGATATGCCCGGGCCCAATCCGGCAGCACCCGCCAATGAGTTGAGCGCCAGTCTCTAGCCACTCTTCTGCTGATTGACGGAAGACGCCGGTCTCGTTCAAGCCACTCCAGGTTTTCGTCGACGCGTCGTACACCTCGCCGGAGTTGGGGTACACGAGTATGTGCAGGCGCTGAAGATTTGCTTTGAGATTCTCGATCAGCCCCGAAACGTGCTCCGGTGCCGTGCAGTTGATGCCCAGCGCAAACAGATTGGGGTGCGCGTCGAAATGTTGCGCGAGACCCGAGATGGGTGTGCCGTCGTGCAGGTGGGCGTCGTCTTTGCAGGAGAACGAGAGCCAGGCGGGCACCTCCGTCTGGCGAATCAACTTGCTGAGTATGTGCGCCTCACGTGCATCTGGCAGGGTTTCGCAGGCGAAACAGTCGATGGCGCTGTCTTTCAGCAGCTCGATGCGCCAGCGGTGAAACTCGCGTAGCTCGTCATCCCCGACAGCGTAGTTGCCGCGGTACTCCGAGCCATCCGCCAAGTACGCACCATAGGTCCCGAAGCTGCCGGCAATCAGCGGGCGTGGGGTGTCGGGTTGGGCTGCATCCATAAACACAGCAACCGCTTGTTGCGCCAGGTCAACGCTCTTCAGCAGCAGCGCCTCTGCCTTTTGTTCGGTGTATCCGGCCTCGAGAAAGCCCGCTAGCGAAGTCTGATAGCTTGCTGTGATGATGATGTCGGCTCCCGCGTGCAAGTAGCTCAGGTGTGCGTCGACAATCGCCTGCGGGTCTTGGTCGAGCAGCCGGGCCGTCCACAGCGGGTCGTCGAGACTGTGCCCGGCGGCTTCCAAGGCCGTTGAAAGCCCGCCGTCGAGGATGAGCGGGCCGTGTTTCAGCCGCCTCTGCAGTGCTTCTAATCGTGTGTTTAGCATCCCTCAAAAGTTACTTGTTTTATGGCAAGTTCTGTGGCACGTCTGGGGACAGGTGTTGCTGCACGCGAGTCAGGAAGCGATTCGCCCGATTCAGTACTATGTGGCGGCAAGTGTCATAATAAACTGTATATTAGAATACTATTGATTGCGCAACCTATGGGGATCATACAAGCTGCCATACCGTTTTTCTTCCTGTTCATTTTCATCGAACTCGCCGCCTCGCTGATCATGCGACGGCAAGTGTACCGTTTCAATGACAGCGTAAGCGACCTCAGCTGCGGGATTATCTCGCAGGTCACGGGCCTGGCGCTCAAGCTGATTTTGGTCGTCGGCTATGCGTTTCTGGTGCAGTATATTTCGCTTCAGGCGCTGTTTGGTGTGCCTGAATGGCCGTGGCAAGAGTTGAGCGCCGCCAGTGTGTTCACTTGGGTGTTCGCGTTTTTCCTGTACGATTTCTGCTACTACTGGGCACACCGCATGGCCCACGACACCCGCCTGGGCTGGATTGCGCACATCGTGCACCACAGCAGCGAGGAGTACAACCTGACCGTCGCCCTGCGCCAGAGCGCTTTTCAGAGCCTGTTCACGATGTGGTTCTACCTGCCGATGGTCTTCCTGGGCATCCCCTGGGAGGTATTCGTGACGTGCGGCGCCATTAATCTGCTGTATCAGTTCTGGATTCACACGCGCCTCATCAAGACGCTCGGCCCGCTCGAGTGGTTCTTTAACACGCCCTCGCACCACCGCGTGCACCACGGGCGCAACCCCAAGTATATCGACCGCAACCACGGTGGCACGTTCATTATTTTCGACCGCCTGTTCGGTACGTTCGAACAAGAACAAGAGGAGCCCGTGTACGGCACCACCAAGCCGCTGCAGACGTTTAACCCCGTCTGGGCGAACCTCGAAGGGCCGGTCGAAACATTGCGCATGATGCGCCGTGCGCGTGGTTTCGACAAAATCAAGCTGCTGTTCATGAAGCCCGGCTGGCAACCCGATTACATGGGTGGCCCGCTGGCCGTGCCGGAAGTGGACCCTGAAACCCACCAGGTGTTCGACAAGCCCGCGCCCAAGCCGATCGTGTTCTACGTGCTGCTGCAATTCATCCTAATGGTGCCCATCACGCTCTTTTTGCTGGGCAATGCGCAGACGATGCCGCTTGAGCAGAGCATCGGACTGGGTGGCTTTATCATCCTCTCGCTGATGAACCTGGGTGGGCTGCACGACCTCGCGAAGTGGGGTTTCGTGATCGAAAGCACGCGTCTCTTGTCTGTGCTAGGCGGTTTGGCGGCCTCGGCGGGCTATTGGCTCAGCGGCGACCGCAACGCCTGGCTGTTCTACAGCATCCTCGGCCTCACGCTCGTGAGCGCCGTTTGGCTGGGTTCGCAGTACCGCCACTTTTTCAAGAAGGCGACGGACGAGTCGGCAGAGGCCAAAGAAAAAGCGGCCGACCCTGGGGTCGCCGCTTCTTAGAGGTTTGTTGGGGTTATGTGAGAACCAGAATTTTCAGAATTCACAGAATGGCCAGAATCCTAAATTCTGGTAATTGAGCTAATTCTGGTAATTCTGGTTCAAAACTCATTTGCTTTTTTTCTTCTCCGCCTCTGGAAACTTCTCCGGGTTGGCGTCAGCCGCTTTTGCTGAAGGCGCTTCTTTGGCGGTGGTATCAACGTCTTTCATTTTCGTGGTCTTGGCTTTCTTGAACTCACCGGCAGCCGACTGTCGCTCGACGGGCACGTCGTGGCGCTCGCCATTGCCGTTGCGGCCGCTGAGATAATCGTACATCTCTTTTACGCGCTCGCCGACGGGGTTGTTGAGCACTGAGCTGTTCAGGAAATCATTGTCTTTAAAGAAGTCGAACGCGCGTTTTCGGGGCTCGCGGCGCTCGCGGCGGCGGTATTCGTTGAACAACGTGAACGCATAACCCGCCGAAATGGCGAGCAGGAGGGGCAACAGGGCGGCGCGTAGCCACCAACTGAATAAGAACATAGTCTGTAGGGTTTGGTGTTGGGTATTTACTTAGGTAAACAGATTGCAACTAAAAAAGTTTGGTGAGCGGGCAAGGTTAATCTTGTTTGGGGGAGTCATCGGCGCTCTGTTGCTCGCGGTATGCTTTGAGGGTAAGGCCTTCGGCAGTTTTCCAACTGTTGGGACCCCCTGCACTGCACGCAAAAGCGACATCGTAGGCTCTGCTGGGCGACGAAAACGGCAAGTCAACTAGTAGTTCGTAATGCGCTCCACGGTCTTTTACCATCGACTCGTCCTGTGACAGTTCGTTGTATTCTTGCAAAACAGATGGTGTAATGCTGTCCACTGGCTCTTTTCGCAACATAGAACCTTTCAGGAGTATGAACTTATCCGAAGTGTCGCGCGCCTTCAGGGTCAAATCAAGCTTTTTCAATTTTGCATAGAAAAGCACTACGTCACTTACCACTGTTTGCACCTCAGATTTTGATTCTGTCAAATGACCGAACCCGATCATACTAAGTGTAAACAAGATATTATTAAGAAAGCTTTCTACTGAATCTATTTGCGCCTGTTCTTGTAAAATGGCTTTAGAGCGCTGCCCATTCTTTAAGTCAATAGCGCCGTTGGTGTATGCTAATTCCAAGAGTCTGCGCTCTAGATATTTGATTTTGGCGGTATCCAGTCCGCCCATTGGGCTCTGGAAACAAATGAACTCAGACCAATAATCTTTTTTGGCATCCGCTGCGTGCTCCGTTAAACGCTGACTCAGTTGCGTAGCCTCACCGATATAGAGCGTCACTTTTTTGTGCGAGTGTTCCGGATCGCCGATCAAAAGATAAACACCCGGACATTCCAACTTATTAATTAGTTGATTATCAAGTTGCTTTAGTTTTTTGATGTCGCCCTTGGGTGCCATAATTCCAACGCCATCCCAATTCGCTAAGCGTAGTGTGCGGGGACCATGTGGGTTATCACCTTCAAGAGTATGTATAGTCAGCTCAAATCCATTCATCTCTTTTTTTTGATTAAAAACCAAAGATAAAAAAACCACCCCGCGCCAAACACACAGGGTGGTAGTAAATTTAACTGTCGATTATCGACCCTACTGCTTCACGATACGCTTTACGGTAGTGCTGGCGCCCGCCTGCAGCTGCACGACGTACACCCCGGCAGGCAGGTCGTTCAGGCTCAGCGAGAACGTGCGGGTAGTTTGCTCGCCCCGCAGCAGCGCCTGACCACTGAGGTTCAGCACCTGATACTGCACGCTGGTACTGGCATCGGGGGGCAGCAGGATATGCAGCTCGCCGCTGGTGGGGTTGGGGTAGAGCGCCGCGTTCAGTTCGGGCGCTTCATCGGGCAGACCAACTTGCAAGGGGTCATCGTCCATGGCCTGCACGGCGCTGAAAGCATCGGCTTTGCCGTGGCCCCAGTGGTTGTTGGGCAGGTTGCCGTTCGAGAGCGTAAACGCATCGGTGTAGGCGTTGTTGATCAGATTGTCGTAAATCGTCTGATAGTCAGCGTCCTGATCGCGCTCGAGCATCAGGGCGATGATGCCAGCCACCACGGGCGCCGACATACTCGTACCGCTCTGATAAGCAAACTGCCCCCAATCGCCAGTGCCGGCCGGCTGCTGCTGGGTGGCGTACTGCGAGTGCGCCGAACTCACATTCTCGCCCGGCGCGTTAATATCTGGCTTGATGCGGCCATCAGTCGTCGGTCCGCGGCTCGAAAAGCTGCTCAGGCTACCTTGCTCAGGAGCAGCTCCAGCGCCTGGTAGAATACCGCCGCCACCACCGGGTGCCGTCTCGCGATTGACATAGCTGCCCACGCCAATCACGTGTGTGCCACTGCTGGGCACAGCAATGGTGTATAGGTTGTCGGGGTCGGTGTAGCTCGACCCATAATTGCTGCCCGTGTCGCTAACGAACGTCACGCCTGCCTGGTCGCCGGCAATGGCGTCGAGCTGGCCGGTGCCGCGGGTTTTCAGCCGATACATGTCTACGCCCTCAATGTTGGTCGCAAAGCCGACGAGTTCGATGGTAGCCGAGTCAGTTAGCGACATCTCGATTTGCACGAAGTCGTCGTTGGCGCTGAGGCTGCTGGTCAGGCGAATGCGTCCGGCAAAGCTGCCGTCGCCATGCGTCAAAGTGAAGCTCGTGTCACCGGCGGTCAGCACTTGCTGTGCAGACATCCAATCCGTGCTGTCAGTGCTTTTCACCGGGTTAACTGAAGTCACCAGGCCCGGGAACAGCTCGGCGCCCAGCTCGGTCGAATCCACTACAAATTTCATCTCTGTAGTTGCGGCATCGGCTTCAGGCACAATCATCGAAATACCGTATTGTGTAGGTGTGGGTGCGCCCTGCAAACTGCCCAGGAGTGTCGTCAGGATGTCCGCAGACAGGTACACCCACTGCTCAGAGCTTGTCAGCGGGAATCCGCCCCAATGGTTGGTGTTTTGGCCAGAGTTGCCACAGGCGGCCACAAACGCACGGCCATCATTGCCCTCTACAAGATTTTTGATGCCTTGCTCGAGCAGCGTGGAACCGTCGGTAGGCAGCACCGGGATGCCGAGGCTGGCGTTAATGACGCACGGGCGACCTTCCGCTTTGGCCTCGCGGTAGATGTAGCTCGCCCCGTCGAGAATCGAGGAGTAGATGTCGTTGATGGGCGCTGCGGCCTGCAGGTTAACCCCTACGACCATGATGTCAGCCTGGGTCGCCATGCCCATGTTGCCGGCGGCAATGGCGCCTACGTGCGTGCCGTGTGCAATATCGTCCTGGCTGTCGATGAAGTTCGGCGGATTGTCAGACAGCTCCGCTTCGATCATGTCCAGCGTCCATTCTGAGCCCCCCATGTAGCCCAGCGGCGGTACGCCTTTGAAGCTCGTCTGGTCCCAGTAGCGCAAGATGCGGCTGCGATTCTGGTCTGTGGCCCAACGGAAAGCCGGGTGCTCGTAGTCCATGCCCGAGTCGATGATGCCAACGACGACGCCCTTGCCAGTGTAGGCGCGGGTGAGGGGGCTGTCGCCATTCCACACGGGCGGCACGTTGCTCAGAATAGCGGCGCTGTCGGCGTTGGTTTCCACTTTTTCGGCCGGGAAGTACTCGGCGCGAATCAAAGCGGGATGGCCTGCGAGCGTGGTTAGCCTCCCAATGGGCAGCGTAATCGAGAAGATGTCGCCCACGCGGCTCTGGATGGTCGCATCAGCGGCCATAGCGAGCGCCTCCACTTGGCCAGGGTCGGCCTGGATGAGCATGCGGATGGGTGTGTCGAGCGGCCTATTGACGTCCGTGAAATAGTCCATTGCCACCTGTTTGAGGTGGGGGTTGAGCTTGGTCGAGCGCTTGAGGTCTTCAAGCGGCATCCGGTACTTGCCGGCGCAAGCTTTGTTGCAGTCGGGCGGGCAGATTTGCGCCTGCAGGCCGGTGGCCACGCCCAAAAACAGGAATAGAGTGAGTAAGCGGGTAAAACGTGTGAGCATTGCAGAAATGGAAATGTATGAACACGGAAGATAGGAAGTTTTGAAGGTTTGGGTGCACGAACGGTCGTTTTTCGCATTTGCGAGGCGGTGGGCCGGCTTGTGAGGTAGGGGTGGGTGCAAAAAGTGCGGCGAATACGTTATATTGTAAACTAGGATAAACTATAGCCTATGAATGCTGTACAAGAACGCCGTAGTCACTTCATTTTCGACAACGATGCTGCCCTTGAGCTCAATGCGCTGCTTCAGCAGCAAGACTTTGCCGTGCCCACCCCTGAGGTGGGCTATCGCCTGTTACCGGATTATGGCGGGCATGACATCATCGAGTTTTTGTTGGATTTCAAGGGTGATATTGAACGCTCCAATATAAAATACCAAGCCGTTCGGCCTATCCTGAGAGTAATCCGTAAATGGTCGTATCAAGGCTTCCCTGACTATGACCCAACCTTCATCTATCAATAACGTCCAAGTGCTTTGACTTACAGTATCTATGGAAAAAGACTATAGTCGCCTACTACTTGACTTTGCTGCTGAGAACTTTTATTCCAGAGAACATGATGAGAATCATATTCTATTAGAGCCTGCAATAAGAAGGTCGATTTCGGCCTCTTATTATGCTTGCTTTCATCTTCTTACAAGCAAGGGAATTGGTTATTTAACCCAACTGAAGGGTGCACAATCAATCGCATCTAGAGCGTTCGAACACGGAGTTGCGCTAAATGTTTTTCGACAGCTAACTCAGAAAACTGTAGACGATAAAGGCCATGTACTTTGGCTACACTTTACAGATGATGCTAAGGAGTATATACTCGAATTATCTGAATGTTTTCAAGACTTGCAAACTTTACGTTATAAAGCAGACTACGACCTTGAATATTCTCTATTTGAAGTTGATGCCTCATGGGCAATATCAAAAGCTGACCTATTCTTTGAGGTCTTTCGCATCCTTGCTAATACTTTTCCAAGTGATCTTGGTAATCTGATGGCGATATTGTTGTTCAAGAAAACTTCATTGGCGTTGAAGTCCGGACGTTAAGCCCCCCACATACGCCGCCCCCACATTTCCCGTTAAAATTGTGTATATTCAGACTACATTACGCCCAAAGCACTCGTCTGGGCGCGAATGACCATCATTTATGGCTGACCTCTCACTCATCAAACACAAGCTGCAGGCCTACCGCCGCAAGTACTACCTGAACCAGATGATTCGGGGTGGGCTGCTGCTGACGCTGCTGTTTCTCTCGCTGTTCGTAGTCATCGTCTGGAGCGAAAGCGTGCTGTGGCTCTCCACGGGCTGGCGCACAGTGCTGTTCTGGGGGTTGGTGCTGAGCGCGTTGGGTGTGTTCGGGTGGTTCGTGGCCATCCCGCTGGGCAAGTACCTGAACCTCAGTGGCGGCATGAGCGACGCAGAGGCCGCCCGTCTGATTGGCAAGCATTTCCCGAACGTTAGCGATAAGCTCAACAACCTGCTCGAGCTCTCCGGCCGCAGCGACCGCGACAACGCCCTGCTGCAAGCTGCCATCGACCAGAAGACCAACGAGCTGCAGCCCGTGCCGTTTACCCAGGCCATCAGCTTCCGGCCCAACCGCAAGCTCGCCCGCTGGGTAGCGCTGCCGGTCCTGGTGCTGCTGTTTTTGCTCATGTTCGAGTTCCAGGGCATCAGCGAGAGCACCAAGCGCCTGATCAACTACGACAAACATTACGTACCACCGCCGCCCTTTGAGCTCAGCATCCCTGACCACAAACAGCAGCTAGTCGACGGCGCCTCCCACCAGGTGAGCATCAACGTCCGTGGCGATGAACTGCCGGGCGAGCTCTTCATGTACATCAAGCGCGAGAGGGACCTCGAATTCCAGCGCTACCCGCTCAAAAAGCTGAACGCCGCCGCGTATCAGTACACCTTCCAGAACGTCCACCAAGACTTTGAGTACTATGTCGGCAACGACCAACACGGCAGCAATGCCTACCTCACCGAAATCCTGGAGCGCCCCGCCATCGGCAGCTTTCAGATCGTGCTCGATTACCCCGCCTACACCGGCAAGCGCAGCGATACGCTGGCACCGAACATTGGCGATTTCACCGCCATTTTTGGCACGCAAGCATCCTGGGTCTTCAACTTCCGTGGGCCGGTGAAAGCCGCACAGTTCAAGACCAAAGGTCAGGACAACATCAAGGTTCAAGCCAGTGAAAACGGCAGTGTTGGGCTGTTCACGCAAACGGTGAAGGACCCCGCCAGCTACAGCATCCAACTGGTGTCCGATGCCGGCATTCGTAACGTAGACACCGTGCGTTATAACATTAAAGTCGAAGAAGACAAATATCCGAGCATCAGCCTGAAGGCACCCGGTTATCAGACGATGCTGCCCAACTCTGGCATCGTGCCGCTGGAGGCTGATGTCAGCGACGACTTCGGATTCGCGCGTGCCGAGCTGCACTACCGCTACCTGAAATCGGGCAGTGCCGGGAAAGTCTCGAAGCAGTACCAGACCGAGCGCCTGCGACTGATTGCCGATGGCAATTTCGGCCGCATCGAGCAGCCCGTCGACTTCATCGACCTGGGCGCCGAGCAAGGCGACGAGCTTGAGTTCTTCGTGCGCATCTACGATAACGACCCCTTCAACGGGCCCAAGTTCGCCGACAGCGGGCCGCGAAAAATCAGCTACACTTCGTTGAAAGACCAGTACGACGAGATGGAGAACGTCGGTGACGAGCTCGCCGCAGAGCTGCAGGAACTCATGCAGCAGACGCAGGAGAACCGCAAAAAGGTGAAAGACCTGCAGGAGAAGCTGCTGAACAAGCCCAACTTGTCGTACGAAGACAAGCAGCAGATGCAGGACTTGCTGCAACAGGAAGAGCAAAACGAAAAGCAGCTCGACGAGCTCAGCGAGAAAGTCGACGAGCAAAAAGAGCTGGCTGAGCAGAACAACCTGCTAACAGAAGAGGCGCAGAAAAAGCTGGAGCAGCTGAAAAAGCTGATCGAGGACATCAAAGACCCGAATCTCCTGAAAAAGTTGAACGCCATGCAAAAGCGCATGGAGCAGAACAACAAACAGCTGATGCAGCGCGATCTGGAAGACCTCGAAGAACAACAGAAGCGTATGGAGGAGAGCATCGAGCGCACCATGGAGCTCTTCAAGCAGATGAAGGTCGACCAGAAGGTGCAGGAGATGATCCAGAAGCTTAACGATATGCAGGAGCGCCAGGAGAAGCTCAACGAGCAACTCGAAAAAGCGGACACTGAACAGGCAAAGCAGGAGCTAGCTGACAAGCAGGAGGAGCTCGAAAAGGAGATGGACGACATCAAGAAAGACCTCGACGAGCTTTCGGAGATGAAAAAGGACACCAAGACGCCCGACGAAGACCAGATGGGGGACTTACAAAATGATGCCAGCGAGACTAAGCAGGAAATGAACGAGGCCGGTGAGCAGATGAAGCAGGGCCAAAAGAGCAAGGCGAACAACGCGCAAAAGAACGCCTCGGACAAGATGCAGGAGATGAAAGAGCAGCTCAGTCAGATGCAGATGAGCAGCGAGATGCAGCAACAGGCCGAGAACATCGAAGACCTGCGCAACCTGCTCGAAAATCTGCTGACGGTGTCCTTTGACCAGGAAGATTTGCGCGACGAGATGAAAGACCTGCGCCAGAACGACCCCAGCCTCGTGGCCAGAACGCGCGATCAGAACAAAATTCGCGACGACATGCGCATGGTTGAAGACTCGCTCGTGGCGCTCGCCAAGCGCGCGATGGAAATCGAGCAGGTGGTGATGGACGAGCTCGACAACATTAACAATGCGATGTCGCGCACCATGCAGTACCTGGACCAGAAGCAGCTGCCGGCCACCAACGCCATGCAAACGAAGGTGATGATGCACACGAACAACCT
>CAZTEZ010000083.1:0-11010 GCA_964611815.1 uncultured Bacteroidia bacterium
GTGCGGCGCGAATACCGGCAACGTACCCGCCGGGGCCACTGCCAATTACCAGAAGATCGTATGCGTTTGCCATGTGCTTTGCTATGATGTAGATGAGGGGTGTGTCAGGAGCCTCAAGTTATCACTAGTTTGCGCAATAATGAAACGCCGGGCCCGAAAGTGCCGTCAAAAGAGGGGCTATTGTATTTTGCATTGCTGTTTTTGTGAATCATGAGCATGGTGTTCGTCATATCGATGGCTTTTGGCGCGCTAGTGCTGGCCAGTGCGTCTTGGCTGGGGCGGGTGTACTTGCAGCTGTTCTACCGAGTTGGGTTCGCATTGGCGGTGTTCTTTTTTCGCAACCGCCCGGATGGCAAAAACGGTGAATCGAACAAGCTGGATGTGTCGTATCAATGGCGCCGATCGCTGCCGTTCTGGGAGCTGATGGGCAGCTCGCTACTGGCGCTGATCTTGCTGTTGAACGTCGCTGAGCCCATTCTGAACCAGTTCGTAGAGCCCGTGGGTTGGCTGGGGCTGTTTCTGGCAGGCTGGGGGAGCATTTGGCTGGCGCTACCGGGTAGTCGTTTCTTGATGGGCTTGAATATCGAACTACCTGACGGCGAGATTCGCACGCTCGAATCGCCAGATGACACCTTGCGTAAGAGCCTTGCCGCCATGATACTGAAACGACTGAAAATACTCGTGGCGAGTACCTTACTGCTACTCGCCATCGTTTGTGTCCTACATGCCAGCGCGCCCTATGCATCGTGATTCGTCGTTTGAATTTGATTTAGCTTTAGATTCACCCTATGCTCAAACAAGTCCTTATCCTACTCATCGGCGGTGTGCTGTGGCTGGTGCTAGGTGCGTTGGCTTGCAATTCTGAAGAGCAGACCCCCGTCACGACAGATTATCTGCAAGGCCAGTGGTTCGGCGGACAGTTACTGCTGGCAGATCGCGTGCTAGACGAGCAGATCGAAACGGAGCTACTGATTTGCCAGGATAGTTTTTTGCTCATTCAGCATCACGTACCCAAAAGTGCATTGTGGGCCGATTCCTGCTGGACTGATGAGCGCGTGAGTGTACTCACGCGCGGTGCCTACAACCGCGGCGCGTTTGAAGTGACCTTTAACGGCAACTACTTAAATGCTTGCGATTCAAGCGTGTACGCGCCCTATCATGTCACGTTCGATGCTCAGCGCAACGACGGCGGCTTGCACTTATGGAACGACAACGGCATAGATGCGCAGCTCGAGCGTTCTGCATTCAGTGAGTTTTGCCAGCTCTTCGATTTCGACTGACTTGCTTGAATAACCGCCTTTCAAGACCACAATCGGTTGTTTTCCAAAACACTTGAAAAATGTCGGGAAGGCACCGAATACCTGGTAGCGAGTCGGTTTCGTTGTTTAAGTAGAAAAATCTTTCACCAATCTCTGCGGCTTTTTCGATTAAGGGCTTTGCGGAGGGCGTAAAAATTCTATTTTTGTTTCTGGCAGATTTTTAATGGCACGCACCGAACTGGTTTGACCCAAGAAAACTGCTCTGCTCTGCGGAAATCGCCTAACACAGACACAACACACCCTCAACTCTTACGTTCACGAGTAAACTGCTCTAAATCAGAATACACTCACTGCTTTTTGCTAACACCCTAACGTAACCACTACTATGGAAGAAATGGATCAAATCGGCACAGAGAACGCGCAGGTGCAGTCGAGCAACCCGCTCAAGAGCTACCTGTCTTTTATTGTAATCATTGGCTCGTTGGTAATGGGCTACATGATTTACTTCCTTGTCATGGGTAATCCCGACAACTTCGCCGATGGCGAAATTCGTCACACGCCCGTAGACGAAGGCTTCGGCAAATGGCTAGGTCTGTTCTACCTCGGTGGCATGTTTATCGGTCTGGCTGTTGCGTTGTTCATCATCACGCTGACGCTGACCATCGAGCGTATCATTACGTTGAGCAAAGCCGGTGGCCGTGGCCGTATGGATGTTTTTGTACAAAAAGTGCAAGTCAAACTCGAAGACGACGACATTGATGGCGCCATTGAAGAGTGCGATCGCCAGCGTGGCACGGTCGGCAACGTCGTGAAAGAGGCCCTCAAGAAGTACAAATGGGCTGCTAACAATCCCGATATTGAGTTTGAGCGTCGCAAGTTGATGATTCAAAAGTCGATCGAGGAAGCCACAGCACTCGAACTCCCGATGCTGGAGCGTCACCTGCCGATCATCGCGACCATCGTTTCTATCGCCACACTTGTTGGTCTTATCGGAACGGTAGTTGGTATGATTAAAGCCTTCCAGGCACTTGGTTCTGGTGGTGGCTCTCCTGACGTTGCGGCCCTGTCGATTGGTATCTCTGAGGCCCTGATGAATACCGCAACTGGTATTTCGACCTCAACAATCGCTACGGTTGCTTACAACTACTTCACGAACCAGATCGACGGCATGACTTACCGCATCGATGAAGCCGGTATCAGCATCGTCGAAACTTTCGAAGAGAAGTACCGCTAAAATCTCTTCGAGCTGTTGTCGAGGGAAATCTGTGCTCGCACAGACGTCCCTCGGCCTCAGTTCCGTTGTATACTTACAGAGCATTGGCTCAGTAAGTCTTTCTCTTAACTCTCTCAACGCTTAACTCAACAGGCGACATGCCAAAGATTAAGACCAAACGTAAAGATACGTTTATCGATATGGCGCCGATGGTCGACCTCGCGTTCCTGCTGATCACGTTCTTCATGTTGATCATCCAGTTCGCCCCCGAGGAAGCAGTGACCGTTCAAACGCCCGGCTCCGTCGATAAAACGGAAGTACAAACTGCTGAGTCTGCAAAAGTAGACAGCCTTTCACCTGAGGTGTTGGCGATCTCGGCAGACAAAGAAGGTCGCGTGTTCGTCGGGATTCAAATCGCCGGCGAGGACACGGTTCGCGCCATGTGGCTCGACAACCTGATGGCCGAAAGCCCTGCGCTCGCCAAGTCGATGGGGCAAAACCCCAAGCTGCGTCGCGAGTTTGTGCTCCAGCCGCAGGTGGGCGTGTCCGTGAAAGAACTGCCGTCGTTCCTGGGCAAAAAAGTTGCTGAACGGAAAGAGATCCTGGCAAGCCCCGATTTTAAGGGCATTCCGATGGACACCTCTGACAACCAACTCGGTAAGTACGTGAAAACAGCACGCCTGGCGTACTTGCAGTACTCTACCGACCAAGGCAGCCCGAGTTTGATCGACGTGAAAGTGAAAGCCGATGTCGAGACGCCTTATCCGGTGATTCGCGACATCATCAACACCTTGCGCAAGCAGCGTGTGAACCGCTTCCACCTCGTTACGAGCAAAGAAGACTTCCCGGGCGATTACAAAAAGTACCAGGCTCCTGGTATCGACGAAATCAAAGCCGCGCAAGCTGAAAACGCTGCAGCCGGTGGCGGAGATGACGCTGAAGAATAATACGCTGCAGATCACACCTTTTCACTTAATCACTTAAGTCAACAACAATTATGGCAGCAGCAGTAGGCGGTGGCGACGGCAAGAAACGGCCACCACGCATCGATATGACCCCCATGGTTGACTTGGGCTTCCTGCTCCTGACGTTCTTCGTCCTCACGGTGCAGATCGACCGCCCGATCACCATGAAGATTAAAGTCCCGGCAGAACAGGAGGAAAACGAGCCGGAACCCGAAGAAAAGGACAAGATTCCGCGCCAGCGGACGCTTTACCTGCTCGTTGCGGGTAACAACAAGCTGTACTACTATCAGCCCATCGCTGAGGATAGCGACGAAGATCAGGAGCTGAACGAGACCAACTACAAGCCCACGGGCTTGCGCAAGGTCATCACCGAGTATCAGAAAAAGGCTTTTGACAGCCCCGAGCTGAAAAAGCAAGGCTTTGGTCCGGACAAACGCCAGTTGATCACGTTCGTGAAAATGACGGACGACGCCACCTACCAGAACATGGTTGATGTGCTCGACGAGCTGGCCATCACTCGCCAGAATCTCTACTTCCTGGACGACATCAAACATGTTGAAGCTGAGATGGTTGCCGATGTTGAAAAACAGCAAGGCATAAAAGACATTTCCGTTCAAGAGACGCTGAACAACCTGCCGGAAGAGGAGGAGAAAGAATAAACCGCCGTAACAGATCGTTTAATCCCCAGCGACCTAACGCTCAAACCCATGGCTGAAGAAAATCTAAACCTAGAATCGCCGGACAAGATCACGTTTGATGACATCATCTTTCGTGGTCGGAACAAAGACTATGGTGCTTACGTACTGCGCCGTATTCTCCCGCGCAACACGGGCATCGCGTTCCTGATTACGGCTGCGATCGCCATTTTACTCATCCTCGGCCCCGTCGTCGTTGATCTGCTGACCCCCGCTGAGACCGTCGAAGAGGACGTGTACGTGGAGGAGGAGATGGAGATGATGGACCTCGAGGAAATCGTGGAAGAGGAGGAGGAGCCCGAAGAGGAGCTGCCGCCGCCTCCGCCGCCGCCCAAACGCTCTCAGGTGAAGTTCGTACCGCCAGAAGTCGTAGAGGCTGAAGAGGCGGATCCGGAGACTGAAATCATCGACGTGGATACCGTGAAAGCGGACATCGGCCTCGAAGACATCGAAGGTGACGACGATGCCGCACCCGAAATCCTCGATATTGACGAGATCGGCGATGGTGACGGCCCGGTCGAGATTCAGGTGAAAAAGAACACCGACCCCGACCCCAACGAGTTCGTCTTCCTCGAGAAGCAGCCAAAGCCGGTGAACATGGACCAGCTGAAAAAGCAGATCGATTACCCGCAAATGGCGCGCGATGCCGGTATTTCTGGCCGTGTCGTCTTCCGCGTACTCATCGACGAACAAGGCAAATACAAAAAGCACAAAGTGATGCGCAGCCCCCATAAATGGCTGACTGACGCTTGTGTCGAGCACATCTCTAAGCTGCGCTTTACGCCTGGCATCCAGGCCGGTAAGCCCATTCCGGTGTGGGTGACAGTGCCGTTCGACTTCAAGATTGAATAAGCGCATTGCACGCATCAACTAGACAATCAAAAAGGCCAGCTAAACAGCTGGCCTTTTTTTTTGTGCTGTGTAATGGGACTTCGATTTTAACATTTCTCTTAGACTAAGACTTATCTTCTGACGTTTTTAAACGCTGATTTAATATGGTTATTGTGCTGATAATGAATGCCTAAACTTTAGCATTTTGGATGTACAATGGCAGTAGGTGGTGGCGTTTAATACTTAACACACTTCCTTAATTGCCATGAAAAATCACAGTCAACACTCCCCAACTTCCAAAGCCTCTTTAGAGGATATCGTCTTTCGTAAACGCAACAAAGCCTACGGTGCCTACCAGCTGCGCCGAGTGTGGCACCGCAATACGGGTATCGCGTTTCTCATCACGGTTGGCATTTCAGCATTGCTGCTGTTGGTGCCGGTAGTTGCGAAGCTGTTCAGTACTGCCGCGCCGAGTGAGTTCAAATCGATTGATGACGATATTATGATCAATCCCTTGCCGCCAGCGCCAGAGGAGCCCGAGGAAGAACCAGTCCCCGAAGCTCCAGCACCGCCGCCACCGCCAGCCCGCGACCAAATTCGCTTCGTTGAGCCCGAGGTGGGAGAGCCGGATCCGATGAAACCGGAGGACTCAGAGCTTGAGAAAATCGATTCCACTGATGCGCTAATCAGCCACTTCACCCACGAAGCTGACGGCGAGGATGGGCCGCCGACGATCGAGTTCCCAGAAGGCGATGGCGACGGAGAAGCCATACGTGAACTTAGAATTGAACCGAAGGATGACTTGCCAAAAGAAGACGACTTCACCTTCATGGAAAAGAATCCGGCCCCCGTGAATATGGACCAGGTCAAGTCAAAAATGGATTACCCCGCGATGGCGCGGGAGTCTGGAATTGAGGGGCGGGTGATCTTGCGTGTGCTGCTGGATGAAAATGGCCGCTATATGAAGCATGTCGTCAAGCAATCACCACACAAGTGGCTGACCGAAGAAGCTATTAAGCACGTTGATGAAATACGCTTTACGCCGGGCATCCAGGCTGGCAATCCGGTTAAGTGTTGGATCACCGTGCCATTCGATTTCAGGATTCACTAATCCTGTCGACTGAATTGGGCAGAGGCACGGGGTGCTGCACTTTTATGCGGCGGCTGGCAATAATTGCCGGTCGCCGCTGTTTTATTGCTGTTTTACAAGCGCGATGCCGTCAAACTCAGGCATCTGCTGTAATTTAGCAGCACAAGCCACGCGACCATGTACAAGAACTTCACGTATTACCACCTCATTTTCGGCACGCTTTTGCTGGGCATGGGCATCTACCTGCTCGTTAGCCCACCCGAAAACCCTGTCTTTGAATCTGTTCCGCCGATGTTTATGTCGGGCGCATTCATCGCTTATGGCCTGTTTCGTATCTGGCGCGGCATCGTTGGCCTGCGTCGACTGAACAAAGAAGAGACGCGAGATTCGGAGCTTGAAGAACGCCGGCGCAAGCTCTTCCCGGAACAAGACGAAGACGAGAACGTTTAGTC
The DNA here is from genome assembly GCA_964611815.1 of uncultured Bacteroidia bacterium. Classification (GTDB taxonomy): domain Bacteria; phylum Bacteroidota; class Bacteroidia; order J057; family CAZTEZ01; genus CAZTEZ01. Next base: position 6,506 of record CAZTEZ010000083.1, read on the forward strand.
CGGTTGCTGGTCGAAGTAGGCGCGGCGCACGAGCGCGTCTTCCAGTAGCAGCAGGTAGTCTTCCTGCGGGATTTCGACGGCACCGAAACGGCCCAGGTGCTCAGTGTAAAACTGGGTGTCCCAGAGCATAAAGCCGCGTTCAATCAGGCGCTGGTGGCAGTGCCAGAGCGCAAACTTGTGCATCTCGGGCTGCTGCTGAAACATCGACTCTCCGAAAAACGAGCTACCCAGGCTCACGCCGTATAGCCCGCCCACGAGTTCACTTTCCTGCCAGATTTCGACAGAATGCGCATGACCGACCTCATGCAAGCGCTTGTAGGCGGTGACCAGCACGTCCGAAATCCAGGTCTGATCGCGTTCGCCGCACCGGCGCATCACCTGTTCAAACTGCGTATTAAAGCGCACCTCGTAGTCAGTGTTGCGCATCGCACGACGGACGTTCTTCGAAACCTTGAAGTCCTCCAAGGGAATAATCCCGCGTCGATGGGGCTCAAACCACTGAACCTCAGTGCTGTTGGCATCAGGTGCCATCGGGAACACACCCACGCGGTAGGCTTGCAGCAAAAGGTCGGGCGGTATGCTTGGCTTGAACGATGGGGCTTGCATAGCTGTTGAAGTGGCGTTAACAACTTGATAACTAAGTTGGATAACTAGATATTACGATTCAACCTAACCCACGCACAAATGTCCACACACTACTCGGAATCAGAGGTCAAGGAACGTTTAACTTTTCTGACCGACTGGAAACTCGAAGACAATAAGCTACACCGCGAGCTTAAGTTCAATGACTTCGTGGAGGCCGCCGGCTTCATCACGCGCCTGGCGATCCACGCCGAAAAGCGCAACCACCACCCGGAACTGTTCAATGTTTACAACACCGTGAAAATCTGGCTGACAACTCACGATGCCGGTGGAATTACCGACAAAGATTTCGACCTGGCGGAGGCGATTGACAGCCTCGTCGCGTAACTTAGTGCCGAACGTTCACTCCCGATTACACCAAAACTCTGCCCATGGTACGCGTACAGGTCGTTAACAACAGCAAGCACGATTTGCCGGAATACAAAACTGAGGGCTCTGCGGGCATGGACTTGCGCGCCAACCTCGACGACCCGGTGACGATCAACTCGCTCGAACGTGTGCTGGTGCCAACGGGCCTCTCGATTGCGCTGCCCTTCGGGTTCGAGGCGCAGATACGCCCGCGATCGGGCCTGGCGCTGAAGCAGGGCCTGTCGATCCCCAACGCACCCGCGACCATTGACAGCGACTACCGCGGCGAGCTGAAAGTCATCCTCATCAACCTTTCCAAAGAGCCGATCACCATCAACGACGGCGACCGGATTGCCCAGATGGTGGTTGCGCGCGTAGAGCAGGTACAGTGGCAGCAGGCGGACCAGCTCGACGAAACCCAGCGTGGCATCGGTGGGTTCGGTCACACGGGTTTGGGTTGAGCGATTCGCGCGGGCTTTCTAAGCGGGCTTTGCTACCTTCGCGTATGGCCGAAACCTTCCGTCTGGACATCATTACGCCGCTGCCCGAACTGCTGGATAGCTGGCTGAACAACAGCATCGTGGGCCGCGCCCAAAGTAAGGGCGTGGTGAACATCACGGTGCACAACCTGCGTGACTACTCCACTGATAAACACAAGTCGGTCGACGACACCCCTTACGGCGGTGGAGCGGGCATGGTGCTGATGGTGGAGCCTATCGCGAAATGCATTCGCGAGCTGCAAAGTCAACGCAAATACGATGACATCATCTATCTGACCCCCGACGGCGAAACGCTCAACCAGTCCATCGCTAACCAGCTGAGCCTGAAGCGCAACCTCATTCTGCTGTGTGGGCATTACAAGGGCATCGATCAGCGCGTGCGCGATGTGTTCGTTACCCGCGAGATCAGCATCGGCGACTATGTGCTATCAGGCGGCGAACTGGCCGCGCTGGTGTTGGCTGATGCACTCGTCCGGCTGATTCCGGGGGTACTCAACGACGAGACTTCCGCGCTCACCGACAGCTTTCAAGACGGCCTACTGGAAGCGCCCATCTACACCAAACCCCGCGAGTGGGAAGGCCACAGCGTCCCGGATGTGCTGATGAGCGGGCATTTTCAGAAGATCGAAGACTGGCGGCTCGACCAGGCCATCGACAAGACACGCGAGCGGCGACCGGATATCCTGCCGGAGCATTATAGGCTGCAGGAGAAGAAGTCATTTTGAACCAGAATTTTCAGAATTAACAGAATTGACAGAATTCAAAACGATTTAGCAAACTCTGTTAATTCTGAAAATTCTGGTTCAACCTCAGTACCTCCTAAACGAATACCGAATCGGCTGCCCATTCGCATTCAGCCCCTGGATGTTGATATTACCGCGCATGTTGACGAGCAGATCGGCGAGCTCGTTGATGTCAGCAGGCACCTGGCCGTTGATGCTCAGGATGACAAAGCCCTCCTGCAGGTTCATTTGCGCGACGATGCCACGGCGGATGTCTGTCAAACGATAGCCGCCATCGACACCCAGGCGCTGGCGTTCCACTTGTGAGAGCGGCGTGACCTTCGCGCCGATGTCCTCCACGAAACGGCCCATGTCTTTCAATACGCCAGTGCCGCCGTCGCGGTTGGTGAGGGTGGCCGTCACGCGCATCGGCGACTCGCCTCGGCGGATGATGATCTCAATCTCTTCGCCCGGGCGTTTGTAGGCTAAGCGCTCATAAAACTCGGCTTTAGAATCCACCTCTACTTTGTTGATTTTCAGGATAACATCGCCGGCCTGGATACCCGCCTCGTCGGCCGCACCGCCGTCCGTTACGGCTTGCACGAACACGCCGGAGTAGTCGTCGCTGGGCAGCTGCTCGCCCAGGCGCTGGTCGATGTCTAGCACATCGACGCCCAAAAACGCCTGCTGCACAGCGCCGTAGTCGATCAGGTCACGGATGACTTTGCGCACCAGGTTCACCGGAATCGCGAAGCCATAACCCGTATAAGCGCCGGTTTCGGATTTAATCGCGGTGTTAATGCCCACTAGTTCGCCGTTCAGGTTCACCAGCGCACCGCCCGAGTTACCGGGGTTGATGGCGGCATCGGTTTGGATGAAGCTCTCGATCGGAAACGTCGAGTTCACGATGTTGATGTTGCGCCCTTTCGCGCTGACGATACCGGCCGTCACGGTTGATTTCAGATTGAGCGGGTTGCCCACGGCCAGCACCCACTCGCCAATGTTCACGGCATCGGAGTTGCCGAAAGCGATGGCCGGCAGGTCGTTCGCTTCCACTTTGAGCAGGGCGAGGTCGGTGTTGGGGTCGGTGCCGACGACCGTTGCGGGGTAGGAGTGCTTGTCTTGCAGCATCACCGTGATTTCGTCGGCCTTGTCAATCACGTGGTTGTTGGTTACGATGTAGCCGTCATCTGTCACAATCACCCCCGAGCCGGCGCTGGAGACCGGCCCACTGCGACGACCGAAGAAGTCCCAGAAGCTCCAGTAGGGGTCGCGTTGGGCGTAGGTTGATTTGGTGCGGATGAACACCACCGACGGGGAGCTGATTTCGGCGGCAGACTCAAAGTCTTCAGCCTCAGCAATGTTGACCGGTGTCGCGCGGTGGGTGTCGGTGCGGGCGAGCGGGCGGTCGTCGAAGTATTTGTCAGAGGGCAACACTTCAGGCGAAGTGAGCGCCGAATAGCTGACTGCGCCCAGCAGGCCGCCGACAAAACCAATAGCTAGGACGAGGGCGAGGGTTTTCAGGGGGAGTTTCATCTGACGAAACGGTAGGTTGTGCTAATCGAACGGCAGATTAACAAAAAACGTGCCCCAGGCACAGCTCAGAGTTCGGGCGGTAAAATTGACAGGGTCGGTACGTCTTGCCCGGCCACCGCTGCCAGGCGGTATTCCAGCACCTGCCGCTCAAGCTCGAACTCACGCACGCTGGCCAGGCCGAGGAAGTCGGCCGCAGCTTGCAGTTGGGTGCGTTCATCGCCAGTGGCCGCGATGGCCTCGGCGACATCCAGCAGTGCGCGCTTGGGAATCAGCCCGATGAGCTCAGAGCCCGCAGCGGCACAGCCCAGGTGACGCGCATGCTCTTCCACAGCGGTGTAGGCGGCGTGCAAGCCCGTGACATCCAACCGGGTGAGGTTAGTGGACACCTGCGCACAGCCGAACTCCGGCATGTGCCAGCCAATAGCGCGTACATGGTTCAGCTCGCCTCGAACCCGCTGCTTACGCCCGGCGATGGTCTCCACATAGCCGCTCTCACGTATTTTGCGAGCGATTTGCTTGGCCACAGACACCTCCTCAGTGTTCAGGTTGATGTTGTATGCCCCCAGAAACGGCCGAACGCCAATCACCGACACCCCCGCTAAACCCACTTCTCGCGGGCCATGGTCGGGCTGCCAAAGCGGGTCTTTGATCTTTTCCGCCCAGCCTTCAAATTCCCCGCGACGCACATTCGCCAGCAATCGGCGGTGCTCGGCTGTGGCGGCCAGCTCGTAGTGCACGACCGGGATGTGAAGTTCGC
>CAZTEZ010000084.1:0-10964 GCA_964611815.1 uncultured Bacteroidia bacterium
GAAGCACAGCTGCGTTGCCATCGCCATGAGTCAACCGAACGCCGATACCACTTCTCACAACGCCGACGAGCAGTCTCCCAAAGCGCGCGTGCCGCAACGCGGCTGGCAGGCGCTGGGGATGATCCTGGGCGTGCAGGCGCTGCTGCTGCTGTTGGCGTGGGGTTATGGCACGGGCGCGCTGAACCTCCAACTGCCCATGGGCGAGGGTGATACGCTGAGCTTTAAGTTTGCGAGCGTGGGCAAAGTGTTCGACTTCTCCCCGCCCGGCTCAGCCAAGGCGGATTCGCTGCTCGACGAGCGCCTGGCGAATCTGGAGAACATGGAGAAGTTCATCCAGACCGGTGAGAGCGACGACACCTCCAGCTTTAATCCGATGGCCGGCGACTTTCCGGAGTTCCAGAACCCCGAACTGGACGGCGGCACGGCGCTCGACCCGCTCTTCCGTGAGCTCGCTGCGCTCGAAAACGGCGAGGAGCTGCTCACCCGCGTGGCGCACTACGGCGACTCGCAGATCGAAGGCGACCGCATCTCGATGTTCATGCGCAGCACTTTGCAGCAACGCTTTGGCGGTGGCGGTGTGGGATTTGTGCAGCTCTTTGAGCCCACCAACCACCAGTATCTGACCTACGACCACAGCGAAAACTGGACGCGCTACGAAATCTTTCAGCAGCGTGCTGAGGATAGCTACTACGGCATGGGTGGCGTGGTGTTCCGGTATGACAACAAACCCAAATCGGATGGCGAAACCGACACCGAGCCCCCCGACGAAGACGAGGGCGTAAACACACCCCCAGTGGCCGAAGAGGACGAATCGGAAGCAGAACCCGCCGACACCATCGCCGCCAAAGCGCCACCCGCCGTTGGCGAGCCCGATGCCTATGCAACGCTCAAACTTCGCAGCCGCTGGTTCAACCAGTTGCGTTTGGCGTGGGGCCGTGCGAAAAAGCCGGTGCGCGTGGTGGTGGAAGTTGACGGTGAAAAAGTTGGCGAGAAAGTGCTGGCCAGCGATGTGGCCTTCAAACTGAGCAGCTTTCCGGTACCGGCTAAAAGCAAATCGGTGACCTTTAAGTTTTGGGGGCCCAGCCCTTCGATTTATGGCGCGCTGCTCGACAGCCACACCGGTGTGCAGGTCGACAACTTCGGTATTCGCGGCCACGGCGGCAACGGCCTGTTGCGCATCAACCTGCCGAGCTTCAAAGCGCAAGCCAAACAGCTGAACACCAAGCTCGTGATTCTGCAGTTCGGTGGCAATGCTGTGCCGAGCACGGATGTCGAAGACTGGAGCTTCTACGAACAGGCGACCTACAACATCATCCACCGCGTCAAACGTGCGGCCCCCAAAGCGAGCATCGTCGTGATGAGCGTCAGCGATGCGGCCTTTGCGGAAGATGGCGAGCTGAAAAGTTATTACACCGTGCCACACATTCGCCTGATGCAAAAGCGCGCCGCCGAACGCGCCAACGTGGCGTTTTTCGATCTGTTCGCCGCCATGGGCGGGCCCGGCTCGATTATCAGCTGGGTAAACCACGATCCGCCCTATGCCGCGCAAGATTACGCGCACTTTAGCTTTGCAGGCCAACGATTGGTGGCTAATATGCTGATGGCGCATATCATTCGCGAATACGAAGCCTACCTGAAACGCACTGCTGGCGATGCGGACAAAATCGCCGGTCCCCAAGCCAACAACTCCTGAAGCCTTACCTCTTTGTAATCAAAATGATACGCCACGCCCACCGCCAAAAGTTGATGCTCACCTTCACGGGGGTGCTGACACTCCTGCTCAGTTGGCCGCCGACCACCGACGCGCAGGCCGACCCCCCGACGGCACCCGAGGAGGTGGCGAAGTTGATTGAGTATCAGAAGCAGTACGATTTCATCAACTACGACCACAACGCCTTTGAGTGGAAGGACTACAGCGCGATGCAGCCGTTTTTCAACAAGCTGCAAATGACGGGCTCACGCAAGCTGCGCATCCTGCACATCGGCGACTCGCACGTACAGGCGGACATCTTCACAGGGCTGATTCGTAATAAGATGCAAGATCTATTCGGCAAAGGCGGCCGCGGCATGATCTTCCCCTACGTCACCGCCCGCACCCATGCGGCTTACGATTACTACACTTCGCGCAGCGGCGACTGGAAGTACGGCAAAAACACACAGCGCGTGCCAGATTACGACCTCGGCATGTCGGGCGTAACGGCATGGACGCAAGACAGAAACGCGGGCTTTCGTATCGTGTTCAACCAGTTTTACTACCCCGCAGAAAACCGCAAGGTACGCGTGTACTGCAAGGGCAGCGCCAAGAGTTACGAGCTGATGCTGTTTGTAAACGGCAACAAGCAGGACACTGTTTGGTTTCACGCGAATCAGGACGGATTGAATTATGTGGAAGCCTACTTGCCGGAAACGCCTAAAGTGCTGGATTTTCAGCTCAAACGGACTGACACCACCCAGACCTTCTTCGAACTACACGGCGTTGAGCTGCAGACCATTGACGAGGCCGGCGTGCTGTACTCGAGCGTCGGCATCAACGGTGCGCACTTCAAGTCGATCCTGAACCAGAAGTTGATGGGGCCCCAGTTGCAGCAGTTTCTGCCCGACCTGGTAGTCGTGGATGTGTCTGGCAATGAATACTATAATGGTGGCTTGCAAAAAGGCAGCTTCACAAGCCGGCTCGACTCCATCCTCAAACGCATCAAGCAATACGCGCCTGGCGCGAGTGTGCTGGTCTCGTGCTCTCAGGACATCAACCGCTACCGCTACTACAGCGTCGCCGATTGCGGTCCGGCCGCCGACCTCGCCCGCGAGATTGCGTTCAACAACGGCTGTGCGTTCTACGACTACTTCAAAGTCAGCGGCAAGCGCTACAGCATGAACAAATGGTTCGCCCATGGCCTGGCGAAATACGACCGCGTACACCTGACTTATGCGGGCTACGCCACTAAAGCTGAGCTCTTTACGAACGCTATCCTGAACACCTACCACCAGGTGCTGAGTGGTCAGACGAGTACCCCCTACGCTGACAACACCCTACCCAAGCCGACCTTCCACGCCAAGGCCACGCCCATTTCGTATGCCAAGCCGGTCTCGAATCCTGGCAGTGGCAAACCGATTTACCACGTCATTCGCTCTGGCGAAGTGTTGGGCACCATTGCCCGGCGATATGGCGTGCGCGTCAGTCAAATTCGCGCCTGGAACAACCTGCGCGGCGATATGATTCGCGCTGGCGACAAGCTGATCATCTATGGCAGCGGCGGTGGCTCACAAACCGCCTCTACGCAATCTGCTGGCAGCTCTGGCGGCAGTAGTACCAAGAGTAGCAACCCTGGTTCGCGCCCCGCGTATCACGTTGTGCGCAGTGGCGATACGTACTGGGACATCGCCCGCAAGTACAACATGAGCGTCGACGAGCTGCTCAAATACAGCGGCAAGAATCGCAACGCGAAGATTTATCCGGGCGAAAAACTGAAACTGAAGTAAGCCGCAACGCCTTATTGTGGCTAAACCTCAGTCCCCCACCCCATGTTTGTGACCGCCGAAACCATCGTGAATGCCCCCATCGAGACTGCCTGGCAGGAGTTCAACGATAAAGAACAATCGACGCACTGGATCCAATCGCTGCAGCACGTCGAGTCGATCACCGGCGAGCCGCTGACACCGGGCACCAAAATGCGTTACGTGTACAACGAGGGCGGTCGCGATAACGAAATGACGGAAGAGATTCTGGCCGTGGATGCGCCCAATCGTATCGACTCGCTCTACGAAACGAAAGTGATGCGTTCAGACCAATCGTTTCGGTTTGAGTCAGTTGGGGATGGCCAAACGAAAATCATCGGTGAGATGCGTCTTCAACCCACACACTTCATCATGCGCACCATGATGTTTTTCTTGAAGGGCGCGGTGCGCAAACGCCTGCAGGGCGACCTGGACCGCTTCCAGGAACTGATTAACAAAAAATATGCATCAGCCTGACCGCCAACAGCACGTCAATACCCAGCGGGGCCAGCCGACACCGGCCTGCGACCTCAAGCTGCTCGTGCTGGACGTTGACGGCGTGCTGACTGATGCGGGCATCTATCTCGCGGAAGATGGCACGGAAATCAAGCGCTTTAACGCCCGCGACGGCATCGCCATCAAACGGCTGCTGAACAGCGGTTTTGAAGTCGGCTTCCTCACGAGTTCGATGAACGATGCACTTGTCCGTCGACGCGCTCACATGATTGGTGTCGAGCGCGTTTCGTGTGGTCGGGAGCCCAAGCTGCCCCGCCTGCAAGCCTGGTGCGAAGAACTGAACATCGAAATGAGCGCCGTGGCTTACATCGGCGACGACGTGAACGACCTGGAGGTCATCGAGCGCTGCGGGCTCACGGCCTGCCCTGCCGATGCGGTTTCGCGCATCAAGCGCCTGGCGCACTTCACGCTTAACACCCCCGGCGGCCACGGCTGTGTACGGGAGTTTATCGAGGATTTTCTCTCTGAGGAGTGTGGGTTGGTGCTTTAAACCGCTTTTTGAACCAGAATTTTCAGAATTAACAGAATTAGCCAGAATTCTGGATTTTGTAAATTCTGTTAATTCTGAAAATTTTGGTTCAAATCATTTGGTTCTGAACTACACCACCGGTAAAAACAGCCGCGAGTGCTGCCCTTCGCCCCGGTGAAAATTCACGTGTGAGGGCGTGGGTAACGACTGCTCGAAATGGTCTTTGTCGGCACACGCGAAACTCAGTCGCAGGCGGTGCCCAGCCTGCACGCGGTAGGCGATGGGCAGCAGGTTCATCCGCACGCGGGTGACTTCACCAGGTGTTAGCGGCTGAAGATCAGCACGGTTATAGGTATGTTCGGGCGGCACGCCGTCTTGCAGCTCGCCGGTTTCATAGCGGTGGGCCAGCCGCAGCATGCCCTCCGTGATGTACGTGACTTTTCCGTCTTCCCCCACATCTTCCAGGTACGCGAAGAGCGGACCGTCGGTTGCGTCGATACTCAGGTGCAGATCGACGTAGGGCTGCCCGCTGATGTCCAGCGGCAGCTCGAGCACCTGCGTGTCGTAGCACTGCAACTGCGCACAAATGGGCGCGCGATCGGAGTAGCCTCGCGGGCGGGTGTCGGTTGGGCCAAAGGCGATGTCCCAGCGCGAGGTATCGCCCGAACCGACCTTCAAGTTCACCTTGTACTGATCATAGCCCGGCTGCACCTCAGCCTCAACTGAATTGAGCTTCGACTTCACATCTAAAAACAGCGACTGGTATCGCATCTGGGGCATCGGCCAATCGACGGCCGTTTGCCAGCGCTCGGCACCAATGGCGTAGTACTGCGCCTTGGGAACGCCCACCTTTACGGCGCTGGGCTTCAGGTGCATATCCAAAAAGTGGCAGATGTAATCGTATTCCGGAAAGCTCGATTCGATGCTCTCGGCATGCGGGTTCATGCTCTGTCGGCGACCGTGGTTCCAGTCGCCCATCAGCAGCCAGGCGTTGGGCGAGAGGTCTTTGTAGAGCTTCAGCGCCGAGTGCGTCATGGCCGCGTCGTACCACCCACTGATGATCAGACTCGGCACCGCGTGCTCGCGGTACTCCTCCACGTGGCCTTTCACGGAATAGTAGTCAATCGTGCCGTGCAGCGGCTCAATGCGGTCGTCTTTGCAAGTGATGTGCGGGATGTACTCGCCGAGGTAGTGATTATCACTGTGCGCTTCGATGGCGTCGTATAGCTCGCTGTTGGCACCGCGCACGGGCTTCACGCTCTTGATCAGGCGGGTCGCGCGCTTGCCGAACACGCCGAGGTTGTTCTTGTCGAGCTGCTCGGTAGCCTCGGCCCAATCCTTCACAAATTTCTCCTGATGGATGCCGCCGGGGTACGCCACGTCTTCGTACAAATCGTAAATGGCAGACCGCGCCACCACTGCTTTCACGGCGGGGTGACCCTTGGCGGCAATCAGCAGGCCAATGGTGCCGACATACGACACACCGTTAATAGCGACTTCGCCATTCGACCACACCTGTCGGGTGATCCAATCGACGATCTCGTAGCCGTCTTGCGCTTCCTCGTCTGAAAACTCCATCTCGCGCGAGCCACCGGACGCGCCCGTCCCGCGCGCATCAACCACCACGACGCAATACCCGTGGCGAGTCAGGTATTCGATTTCATCGCGCCACACGGTGGTGGTTTGCGTTGGGAGGATGGGCTCAAGTGGCCAGCGCAGTTGCAGGCTGCGACCATAGCGCGTCATGTAAAAGACCGTCGGGAAGCGCAGGTCGTTGTTCGCAAACTTGTCTTGGGGCACGTACACGTCTACTGCCAAACGCACATCATCGCGCATACTGACATAGTAGGAACCATAGAACGCGCCTTTTTCGCGTCGGAACTTACCGGAATTGTCTTTGAGGAGGGCTCGGAGGGGGGACTGTATCTTCGTTTCTTGCATCTGGGGTCGCGGCGATCGATCGGCTTGTTGCGTTTCAACAAGCGGCGTAAAAATACTACGCGTATTGCCACTACAAAGTTGCAAGAAAGATGGGTAGATGCCAGTAGTCAGGCGGATTTTTTATGCCACTTGAGCAAGTTAAAACCAGTCTAATCCACCTCGCTTTTTTCCTCCCACTTCTTCTTACCGCCGATATTGAACACCCGCACCATGTTGAAACCGAAGTGGATGTCTCCATCGAGCCAATCGTCGGCGGTTTCGGCGAGGAACTGCTGCGGCACCATGGCCGTGGCGTTCGAGAACATCAGCTGGAAGACGTGCCCGCCGGTTTCGATATCCACGCCCACCGAAATGACGCTGTGTTGCGTCTCGCGGGTGTGCGGGTCGAGCAGCGGCTGGTATTCGGCCGTGACGGCAAAACGTTTGCCGAATTTGTAGCGCCCGCCAATGCCCGGCAAAATCATCGTGTTGACGTCCTCGCGGGTGCGCACGAGGTTGCGGTGCAGCAGTGTGCCGGATAGCTGCAGGCTAAGATTCTTCGTGAATTTGCGCGCGAGCATCACCGCTGTGGCGTAATCCATGCGCTGCGTGATGCTGTACGTTTCCGCGCGGGCTTCTTCCGTGTTCACGCCTACCCCACCGTTGATGGCCAGCGTGACGGGGATATTCTTTTTGCCGGTCTGTTGACGCAGGAGCTTCACTTTTGCGAAGCCGTCGTAGTATTTCTGGAACGAGCTGCGCCCGATCCCGATGCTTAGCCAGTCGCTGATGCCGTACTCGAAGCCCAGACGCGTGTTGGCGTTGTCGAGGCCGAAGAAGTCGCGCCAGCCCTCATTCACGGCGCCAAAGCGGTGCTGCACGAGAAACACCAAATCGCCTTTGTTGGTCGTCTTGGTAGTAGGCATGTTGATGATGCGCTCGGCTTTGAAGGTCGCCAGCGTGTAGTTGCGGGCCGGGTCAGCCTCGGCGTTCATGGCTTCCAGTTCGGCCAATGCGTCATTTGAGGCCGTGGTATCGGGCTGAGCTACAAGTGCAAACGCCAAGCAGTTAACAAGCAGCAGGCAGAGTAGTAAGTGTCGCATAGACGCAAGTTACGACGACTGGCTTATTGCGCTTCGACCAAATCGAGTTCGACGTGCACGACGATAGACTCTGCGATTTTCCCGGCAACATTCGTCGGAATTTCGATGTCGTAGTCTTTGGGGTCGACCGTGAAGACCGAGTTGACGTACACGTGGCCTTCATCCATGCGCAGGGTCACCGGCGTTTCAATTTTTTTCGCCACCCCGTGCATCGAGAGCACACCTTTGGCCGATACTTCTTGCTTGCCAATTTTATTGAAGTTGAAGTCGACCAGCTCGCCATTGAAGGTCGCGCGAGGGAACTCGTTCGACTCTACATAGCTCTCGTTAAAGTGCTCTTGCATCAGCGCGATCGGAAACTTGAAGCTCTTCTGCAGCAAGCTCACCGCCACCGACTTATCGGGATTCAGCAGGGCCGTCACCTGGCGGTTGTGTGCCTCGATGTTTTCAAGCGGCGTTTCCGAAAAAAACCAGATGTGACCCGAACGGGTGTAATATTTCGACTGTGCCGAGAGCGACAGAGACAGCGAAAGTAACAGCAGCAGCGAGAGTAGATTGCGCATAGTAGAATTGAATATCGGCAATTATTGCCTCATTGTTGGAGGCCGGTGGCGACCCATTGTTTGATTTCTTCCACCTCGCACTGGTCGAGCCCACCGCCTACTGGGGGCATGCGTTCGTAGCCGTCGATGCCCTGAATGCTCTTCACAATTTTGTTGTCGTCAAGCGCCGCCGTGCGTACCTGATCGTAGGTCTCGAGCACCAAGCCGCCTTGTGCATTGTTGGCATTGTGACAACCGGGCAGGCAGGATTGCGTGATGATCGGCTTCACGTGCTGGGTGTAGGTCAGTGTATCTGACGCCTCAAAACCGCATTCTATGCGGTCAGGCGTGGGGTTTTCGTCTTCTTCGTTATCGGAGGTGCAGGCAGCGAGTACCAATAGTGTGGCCAGCAATGAAATGGCGAGCAGGCGATTGAGTGTCAGATTCATAGTCGAGGTATTCAATTTTAACGATGGTCAAGTTAATCTACAAAAGCGATGTATGGCAGGGCAAAAACAATTAACGTGCCAACATCGGGTGCCAACGGTGCGAAGGTCGGGTTCAATCGTGTGGGCTATTCCTGCAGCACCGCCTGATCCAACGCGACATACCCGAAGATGGGATCGTAGCCATTCACGATGCCCCTGAAGGTGTAGCTGCTGCCAACCTCCGGGCGCGGGTCGGGAATCTGATCGGGCGGCAGGGTCACACTCACCGCGATGCCTTGCTCCCCACCGGCGAGGTCGACCACCATAAAACCGGCGTCCTTGTCCATCTTTACTTCCTTGACCTTGCCTTTTACGGCCAATACTTTGTTCAAGTACTGCTTATTCGCGGCCGTTTCGTCGGTCGTGAACTGATCGTGCAGCTTGGCAGCGGTCATGGTTTCGCTGGCCTGCTCGTTGGCGGCGGTACGGTGCTCGCCACCGTACACGAAATAGCGCACAGACACGAGGATGATAATCGCCGTGAGCATCAGCACGATGCCGGCGAAAAGAAACTGTTTGGTTCGGGAAGGAAGGCCCATGAATGGTAGATGTGATTACTGCCAAAGTTAACGCAAACGGCGTGCCCGGGGTTTCCGTCGTCTTCGGACGCAGGCTATCCACACCGCCCTGCTTTCCACACCCGCACTTTAACAACCGGGTGTTAACAGCAAGTTTTCCAGCTTTTTGCGCCTGGGGTTGCACACGTGTTGGCGCGGCTTAATTTCAATCGAACAGCCTGCGATTAACACGCTACTGGTGCTTGGCACCAGGGCTGTACGTTCACTTTTAAAAGATCTATGCGATGATTTCACCCATCGAAATTCGCCAACAGTCGTTCAAAAAAGGCATCCGGGGCTTCGACGCCGACGAGGTCAAGTCTTACCTCAGCTCGCTCGCCAACGAGTGGCAGGAGTTGCTGGAGCAGAACGGCAAGCTGAAATACGAGCTCGAAAACTGCGGCAGCCAGCTCGAAAGCTACAAAGAGAAAGAGAACATGCTCGGGAAGATCCTGGAGCAGACGGAGTCGTCGTCGCAAAAGGTGCTGGAATCGGCGCGCAAGGAGGCGGAGATCATCAAAAAGGAGGCCGAGCAAAAGGCCTACCAGATGCTGCAAGACGCCTACAAAGAGCGCTCGCGCCTGGAGCAGGACATCAACGCCCTCAATGGCCGTCGCAACGATATCCTCGTGCAACTGAAGTCTTTCCTGAGCTCGCAAACCGAGCGCATTGAGACCTTCAAGACCACCGAGGCCGTGAAGCTGCCGACCATCGATCCGCCCAAGCCGCCAAAAAGCTGGGTGGAAGACTACGAAGCCCCCGAAAGCAGCGCGCCTGCCACTCGCTCAGAAGCGCCCAAATCGCCCAAAGCCGAGGCACCCAAACCGGAAGCGCCTAAGGCTGAGCAGCCCAAGCCCGCCTCTAAGCCGGAGTCCACGCCGGAAGAAAAGCGCAAGAATATCCTTGAGCAGGCACAGTCATCGTTCTTCGACAGCGCCCTCGCCGACAGCCAAAACGACGATATTGACGATCTGCTCGACGAGATTTAGGCCACTTAAAAACACCTTTTATCGTCAGCCTGAGCCCTAGCAGTTATCCTGAGCTTGTCGAAGGACCTCCGACTAAAGTCATTCAACAAAGACATCGGAGGTCCTTCGACAAGCTCAGAATGGCTTTGTTAATTTAAAGATTGGAAAGGTAACCCCTACTGATTATCCACAAACTTCGGCACGCGGAAGTAGTCACTATCCGCTTCTGGCGCGTTTTTGAGCGCCTCCTGGTGGGTGATGCGCTGCTCGGGCTCGTCCTGGCGAAAGCGGTTGAAGCCCTCGGTGAGGTGGATGAGCGGCGCCACGCCGGTGGTGTCGACTTTCTGAATCTGGTCGACGAAATCCAGCATCTTCTGCAAATCCGCCTTGATTTCATCGTGGCACTCGGCCTCGAATTTCAGGCGCGAGAGCTTTTCGAGTTTGGCGAGTAATTCGTCGTTGATTTCCATGTCAAACAGTGTACGGTTTTGGCGGGTGATTCGTGGTGCAAATATGCGAAAAAGCCGTCGACAAGTGGGCTTAATAATACTTCCGCTTCTGGAACCAGCGCTGCACAAAGCTGACGCCGAACACCACCCGCACGTTCTGTTCGCGGTACAAACCGCTGTCGATAGTGCCGCGGGTGTGGTACTGCACGCCGACGTTCAGGCGCGAGAAAAACTCCTGCTTCTGCTGCACGCGGCCAACCGGAAAGCCGAAGCCGGCGCTGAACATCGTGGAGCTGATATTCTGCCCCTCCAGCTCCAGGTGACCCGTGCTGTACTCGACACCAGCACGATAGCTCATGCGGTTGAAGTAGCTGCGCGACAGGAAGGCCGGCACGTATTCGATGCCTGCGCCCAGCGTCATGTTCGTGCGCAGATTGTCGCTGCGGCCAGGGAAGTC
>CAZTEZ010000085.1:0-1501 GCA_964611815.1 uncultured Bacteroidia bacterium
ACCGAGAACTGGAATATCCAAGATCTTGGATATTCCAGTTCTCGGTGGCCTTAACGAGCGCCTTGTACGTACGTTGCTGGGTGAGCGCGCGGTGATTTTGGTAGAAGGCCAGAACGTGGTGCCGAAGAAAATGCTCGACAACGGCTACACTTTCAAGTTTCGTCAGGCCGAAGATGCCATCGAAGACTTGCTGGGCAAAAAATAGTAGCTTGCAAGGCACCCGTTGCTACGCATTCGCTCGCCTCCTGCAATGATCAAACAGCTGCTGCGCATAATCGTAGAGATTCGTCGCCACGAGCGCCAAATTGAAGGCGTGCTGAAGTGGGTGTTGCGCGGGCTAACCGTTGCGATACTGATTATCTGGCTAGCAGAGTTCGGTTTCTACCTCAACGCAACTTTCCTGACGATCTTCGATCACACCGCCGATTTCGTTTTGGTGGCGTTCATCGTTGGCAATCTGTTGCGGCTGATTTACATCAACCGGCGGCTCTCGAATCAGTTTTGGCGGGCGCTCCTACCGCTCAGTTTCGCGCTCATCATGACGCTCTTGCGCGCTGCAGGGGTTTCCGATGGCATGGGCGAACTCGCTGGTCCCGAAACGCTGTCGGACATCCTGCTACGCGATGTGCCCATCGTCGTTTTCATGCTGTTCGAGCTCGCGCAGTCCGACCTCAAATTCTACACGCCGAGCCTCAACCCGAGTAGCATTTTCATCATCAGCTTCCTGATTTTGATCTTCATCGGCACGCTGCTGCTGTTTTTGCCACGCGCCACCACCGTCAACCTTTCGTTCCTGGACACGCTCTTTACATCCACCAGCGCAGTTTGCGTCACCGGTCTCATCGTGACGGACACCGCCACCAGCTTCACGAGTTTTGGTCAGGGCTTGTTGCTGGTGCTCATTCAATTAGGCGGCTTGGGGGTGATTACCTTCACCTATTTCTTCACCTACTTCTTTCAGGGCTCGCCGTCGCTGCAGAGCACGATTTACATGAAGAACATGGTGAGCGCAGAAAACCTGGGCAGCACGCTGCGTATCATCCTGCGGATCGTGCTCATCACGCTAAGCGTGGAGGCTGTGGGGGCGGTCATCCTGTGGTTTATGTTCGACCCGGGGCAGTTTGAGGGTGGGGCGCTGCACCACATCGGGTTCGTCGTATTCCATTCGATATCAGCTTTTTGCAACGCTGGCTTCTCGACGATGAGCAGCGGCCTGGCCGACCCGCTAACACGCACGCACTATGTGTTTCAGCTCGTCGTCATGCTGCTGATTTTCATCGGCGGTATTGGGTTCGAGACGTTTACGCAGCTGGGCAACCTGCTCTGGTACTACATCAAAGAGAGCTTTCGCAAATTCGTCATGGGTCTGCGTTGGCGCCACCGGCCGACTAACCTGTCGATCAATGCGCTGTTGGCGCTCAGGACCTCCGGGTTGCTTCTTTTGCTAGGTTTTGTCACTTATTTCGCATTTGAATTCAACCACACGCTTGCGAGCCACGAC
>CAZTEZ010000085.1:1511-10747 GCA_964611815.1 uncultured Bacteroidia bacterium
GCGCTGTTTGGGGCGGTGACACCACGTACGGCCGGTTTCAATACGATCGATATGACCGCCATTTCGGTGCCGATGCTCTTCGTGACCATCGGGCTGATGTGGATCGGCGCGTCGACGGGCTCTACGGGTGGCGGTATCAAAACCAGCACCTTTGCCATGGCGGTGCTGAACATCTGGAGCGTCGCTCGCGGGCGTTACCGCATCGAGTTTCGCAACCGCGAAATCACCCAGGATTCGATCAGCCGCGCATTCAGCATCATGATTATGTCGCTGCTATTGATCGGTACGGCCACCACCCTGCTGACTTTCACCGACCCGGATATTACCCCTAACCGCCTGATATTCGAGGTGTTTTCTGCAGTCAGTACCGTCGGGCTGACTGTCGACACCACCGGTCAGTTGAGCGATGCTGGCAAGCTCATCATCATCTTCTGCATGTTCATCGGCCGGGTAGGTACGCTGACGATCATTACCGCCTTCACCCGCCAGGTGGTGTCCATGAGCTACGCCTATCCAAAACAGGAAGTGCTGGTAGGATAACCCCAGGGCATGAAAAAAGCCGCTGAACAGCAGCGGCTTGAGATAAATTATTTCGGTCAGAAAGGACTCCTCAGGACTTACTGAAAGGCCTGCATGGCCTTCTTGATTTGGCCGGTGAGGTCATTCTCGACGGTTTCTTTCGCCCGGCAAATCATCTGCTTAAAGGCGTAGGGGCCAGAGATGCCGTGCCCGACGAGTACGTTCCCATTGACACCCAGGAAGGGTAGCCCGCCAACGTTTTCGTAGTTAAAGGCTTCGACGCTGTCGTCGTTGGGGTCGGCTTTGTCTTTCAGCACGTGGTAGAAAGACTCAGCGTATTTCAGCAGAATGTTGCCCGTGAAGCCGTCGGTGACATACACGTCAGCTTTGTGCGCGATCATATCGCGACCCTCGGCATTGCCGATGAAGTTTACGACCTTCTGCTCCTCAAACAGCTTGTACGCATCCTGCACCGTTTGTGTGCCTTTGCCCGGCTCCTCGCCGATGTTGAGCAGGGCCACGCGTGGCTTGTCAATGTCGAACATCGTACGCATGAACGTACTGCCGATCACCCCCAGCTGTACCAGGAGCGGCGGTTTGCAGTCGATGTTCGCGCCTACGTCCAGCAAAAACGAGTAGGTGCCATTTACAGGATACAGCCCGCCGACAGTCGGGCGTTCAACGCCATCGAGTAGGCCCATGCCAAAAAGCGCCGTTGCGAGCAAAGCACCTGTGTTACCGGCACTTAAGAACGCATCCAACTCACCGGCTTTGTGGGCATTGATACCCACCTGAATCGAAGAGTTGGGCTTCGAGCGCAGCGCCTGACTGGCGCTTTCGTTCATGTCGACGTACTCGTCGGCATGCAGTATAGAGAAATCGTCGGCACTGACATCCAGCGCCTTCAGCTCCTGCTCAATGCGGTCTTTTTGACCGACGAGCACGAGCTCCAGCTCTGGCCAGGCTGCTTTGGCCTGCACAGCACCCTCAACGGGGGCCTTCGGAAAGAAGTCCCCGCCCATGGCATCTATCCCGATGCGCATGTGATTTAAAGGATATCGTCCTTACCTTTCATCACCTGCTTGCCGCGGTAGTAGCCGCTTTCGAGGCAAACGCGGTGCATGCGCGTGGGTTCGCCGCTGTTGTCGTCGATATAGTACGGATTAGCCGTCGCTTTGTAGTGGGTGCGGCGTTTGTCGCGGCGGGTTTTCGAGATCTTTCGTTTGGGATGTGCCATCTTTTCTGAAAATTAGGCGTTAGTTATTGTTTTGCAGGTCACGAAGCGCTTCCCAGCGTGGGTCAACGCTATCCGTTGCTATCTGCGGTTTTTTGGTGTTGTTCAATGGCCTCCAGGGCATCCTGATCGCACTGCTGATTCACGTCCTCGCAAACGCGCTTGAGTGGAAGTTGCAACAGGCTGAGGTCGTAGAGGTCTTGCGCGAAATCGATTTCCGCTTGCTCTTCTTCCAGCAGAATCACCGTCGTAGGGTTTTTGTCGGCGAGCTTCGTGCTGGTCGTATACAGCAGCGATTCGGTCGTGTTGAGCGGATAATCGATGGCCTGCAAGCAGCGGTCGCAATTGGTGCCGATGCTGCCATTGAGCTGCACGTTCGCCCGAATCCCTTCTTTAACGCGATAGAGATTCAAATGCGCATCGATATCAGCCTCGCGCACGCTGCCTTCAGGGGCGGCGGCGAAAAACGCAGTATCCAACTCGTAGTCAAGCTTTAAGCCGGATTGCGTTACGCGTGATATGACAATGCTGTAATCGGACATACAGGTGCAGTTTTTTCGCAACATGCCAAGTGCACATGCTTGCGAACCGCAAAGATACAAAAATTCACCATCTTGGCGATATGAGCGCCAAAGATTTACGTTTGCCACCGCCCGCCAGACCCGGCGATCTGGTGGCCATTGCTGCCACCTCGCGGCCGGTGAATGCGCAGCAGATTCAAACTGCTGTTAAGTTATGGGAATCAGCCGGCTATCGTGTTAAATGCGCTTCAAATATCGGTGAAGTTGAACACGTTTTTGCGGGCACACTAGCACGACGTCGCAAAGCGCTCCAGACGCTGCTGGATGACCCAGAAGTGCGGGTCATTCACTTTGCTAAGGGTGGCTACGGTGTGCACCAGATTATCGACGATTTGGACTGGTCGATTTTCCGGCAATCGCCCAAATGGCTTGTTGGTTTCAGCGACCTGACACTTCTTTTGGCTCAAGTCCAAGCGTTGGGTGTCGCGGCGGTGCATGGGCCAATGGCGGCGTGCTTTGAGTCGCCAGAACGCGACGGCGCTTTCATGCAGCTACAGCAGGCCGTGGCGGGTGCTGCACTTAGCTGTGAGCTAGAAGCGCTCTACCTGCCCAACAACGGCGACACTACTTTGGAGGGGCAGCTCACGGGTGGCAACCTCAGCTTGCTGCAGACGACATTGGGCACCTCACTGAGCAAGCCTTTACAATCAGCTGATTTGCTGCTCAATGAAGAAGTTGATGAGTATGTTTATGCGATTGACCGCATGTTGCACCACCTTGCCATGAGCGGTGTGTTCGACAACAAGCGTGCGATCATCGTCGGTGGCCTGGACTGGATGAAAGACAACCCCGAATCCTTTGGTTGCACCGCGCACGAGTTGTTCGCCCAACTAGGCCAAAGGTATCACTTGCCGGTTTTTCTCTCAGACAAACACGGGCATGGCCAACAGCGCTGGCCCCTGCTGCTGGGCGTTAACACCGTACTGCGCAAAAATGACGCGGGGCGTTGGCTCTTGCTCCAACAATCGACAACAGAGTCCGCATAAAATGGCTAATATTGCCAGCAAACGCCCCGGCTGAAATACCACCCTGCGCGCTCAGACGTTAAATGCCGCCATGCAAAGCCTGAACCGACCCCTTTTGCTGCTACTTGCGTTGCTCTTGCTGCTGCTTACTCAGACAGCCTGCACCGGCACTCGGCGTTCTCAGCTGTTTCTGGACCCGGAATACGAGGAGTACTTCAAGGCGCAAAAGACACGCAACTACTCGATTATCAGGCTCAAAGAAGACTCTGTGGGCGATGTAACGCCGTATGAGTATCGCATTCAACCCGGCGACCAAATTCAAGTTAGCTTTTATAACATTCCGTTTGAACTAATCACTGGGCGATTGAATGCTGGTGGGGGTGGCGGCATTTTACAGCAGGGTTTCCCAATTAGGCAGCAGTATCTGGTTGATGTGCAAGGGTATATGACGTTGTTGGTGATCGGGCGTATCAAAGTGGAAGGGAAGACCTTGCAGGCCCTACGGCAAGAGTTAACCGAGGCTTATTCAGAGTATTACGATAATCCGGTAATCGATGTTAATGTCGCGAGCCTGCGGGTGTTTGTGTTCACCTCTGCTGGTGGACAGGGAGTCATACCACTCCAGCGTGAGGAAACGCATTTGGTAGAGGTGTTGGCCCAGGTCGGTGAAATTGCCTACAACAGCAAGATCAACAAACTGAAGATTATCCGTGGCGAATTGGACGACCCACAAATCATCTGGGTGAACTTACGCAATATGCGATCACTTGGGCACCCAGAACTCGTTTTACACGATCAGGATATCATCTACCTGGAGGTTCGAAACCTGGCGTATTTCTTACGCGAACTCCAGCCTTACACATCGCTGGTGGCTGCCGTGAATGTTATTCCGACGATCTTTTTGTTAACACGGAACCTGGGCTTCTAGCCACGCCTGGAAACAGCTATGGAACAACAGGCACCGAATTTTCAGACGGGCGGTTTTGACTACCGCAAGCTGCTAAAAGCGCTACGTCGCTTTCTGTGGTTAATCGTCGTGCTGCCGGTGGTACTGCTCTTAGCTGCTCTGTTGTACTTACGCTACACCGTACCGGTCTTCGAAGGCAGTTTGACACTGCAGCTTTCGGTGCAGGAGAACTCCGCCGTCAGCGACTTAGTCTCAGGTGGCAGACAAGACCCGATTGTTGGCGCTAGTGCTAATCTTTCACCACAGATTGAGTTACTGAAAAGCCGGGACATGATCTGTACGGTTGTAGATACATTGCGGTTGTACGACCAATGTTTCAAAAAAGGCCTGGTAATCGAAAGCGAGCTTTACGATCAGGCGAAGCCTTTCGAGTTGGCGTATGACATCGAGCAGCTTACTTCGGCAGTGACGTTTCACATCCGTGTGCCCGAAGACAATCCAGACCGCCTTCTGGTATCACAATCCGATGAAGAGTATGTACCCTATACGCCCGGGCCCCCCCTTTCGAGTGTAATCAAGGGCGCAGAGGCGTTTAAGGGGATTAAAATCACGTCCTTTAAACCCGCTGTGGGCGATTATCGGATACAGATTTTGCCTCAGAACACGTGGATATCACAAGTCTCCTCGAAACTGGAAATCACACACAACGTAAAAGCCTCCTCTCTCAGGCTTGTGTATCAGGATAAAGTGCCGGAGCGCTCCAGTGACATCCTTTCAACTTTAGTCGATATCTACTTATCCGAAGAACTGGAGCAGAGCAAGCTCAGCTATCGGCAGAAACTGAGTTTCATCGACTCTCTGATGTCAACCATACGCACCCAACTCGATTCTGCGGAGTTTGACCTTCAGTCTTTTGAAACAGAAAATGCCATCCCGGTATTCGACGCGAATCGAGCTTTTGAACTGCAGAAGTACGCGCTCTCCCGGCAGAAGATCCTAGAGTTGCAACAAGAGCAGAAAACGCTGCGAGAGTTGCGCAGCTACATGAAAGAAAAGTTTTCGCAGTCTAACTATGATACTTTGCGCTTTGCACCTTCTTCATCAATCATTACCGACCCCGTACTCGTAACGCTGATCAATAACCTCAACGAGGAGATATCGCAACTGAAGGATTTGGCCACACGTTTAAAGCCAACCTCAGCGGTCTATAAACTTCAGTTGAAGAAAGTTGACGAACTCCTGAAAACAGTCTATGAGAGTTTGGGACAGCGAGAACAGGACGTTGGCAAGCAAATCCGATTGAGTGAAGCCAGAATCGCGAACGTGAAAGGCAGTTCGCGCGATTTTCCAGAAACGGAACGCTCGTTAACGCGTGTCCAGACGTCCTACGAGAACACGTTTGATTTGTACCAATCTCTAGTCGATCGCCGAACCACCACGCAGTTGGCCATGGCAGCGATTGTCTCCAACAGCCGTGTGATTGACAAAGCCTATGTCCCGGATGAGCCAGTCTCCCCTAAAAAAAACATAATTATCAGAGGCGCACTGGTGGGCGGTTTGCTGCTGGCGATTGCTTTCGCATTGATCGTGCATTTCACGAAATCGACATTCACAACTTACGGCGAGCTTGCCGAGCTGACCAAAGTGCCGATTATCGGCCAGACGCTCGAATACCAGCAGAACTATACCAGCACGCCACTGGTGGTGCTCGATGACAATCGCTCGTTCATGACGGAGACCTTCAGGAAGCTGCGTTCAAACTTGCAGTTTATTCTAGAGAACGATAAGCGCGACCGCGCACATACGATTACGGTGACTTCTACTGTGCCGAAAGAAGGGAAGACGTTCTTCTCGCTTAACCTGGCCGGCATTCTCTCACTCTTGGGCGAGCCAGTGGTGGTGGTAGACCTTGACCTCCGCAAGCCCCGCCAGCACATCTACATGAAGCTCAACTCCGATTCTGGCGTTACGACTTACTTGCTGGGCAAAGATGAGCTCGACGATATCATCCAGACTTCCGCCTACCACAACCTCGATATCATCACCACCGGCCCGGCACCGCCCAACCCGGGCGAGCTCATCGTGCGGCCCGAACTGAAGGCGATGGTCAGCGAGCTACAGAAGCGCTACAAGTACGTCATTCTCGATACCTCGCCGATTGGTCTCGTAACCGATGCGCTGCCGCTTTTCCAGCTCTCGGATGTGAACCTGTATATGGTGCGGGCAGAGCGTTCCAAACGGGCATTTGTCAAAAACATCGACAACCTGAAAAACTCCTTCGATATTGACAATCTGTACATCGTGTTCAACGGTGTGAAGAGCCGCAAGCACCTTTCCGAGCAAGGCGGCGGGCAGTATGGCTATGGCTACTACGGCCACGGCTACGGCGGGTATGTGTACGGCGTGTCGCAGTCTGAGGCCGCCAGCTATTACTTGACTTCCGATGAGGAGCCCAAATGGTGGGAATTCTGGAAACGCTTCAAACGTTAAGCAGGAGCTTAACCTTTACACCAAATGGCAAAACTTTCCAACGGCAAAAAGATCATTATTGCAGGCACCATCTTCTCGGCGCTCGTGCTTGCGGCGATGTTCTGGATGGCGGACTTCGCCGATCGCCAGAACAAGAACCTTCGACGCGATGTGCTTATTTCCGAAGCCTCGGGCATTCTCGGCGTGGACATGAAAGTGCTGGTCCCACGCAAAGACATCAACGCCGATACTGAAGCTGAAATCGTTGCAGCCGTGCCGGGTGGCCAGCGCTGGGTATTCAATGATGATTCCACAGATGTGTGGGTCAAACAGCTCTTAGTACTGCAGATGAACGGCAAACAGCGTCGAGAGATGCTCTATGCCACGCCGGGCGTTATCATGATCGACGAGCGCGTGGAGCAGGGCGAAAAGGATAGCGAAGAGCCCATGGCACCGCAGGGCTATCGCGTGCAGATCAAAGAGAACCGCAAGACCAAATTTGTGGATTTCAAAATCGCCCTTGCCGGGGCGGGTGGGGAACCGCGTTCAGATGTGCTGTTTTTCAGCTGGAACCCCAAAGAGCAGGCCTACCAGTTGCCGCAGTTGCCGTAAATACGTAGCGCTGTTAGTCGCGCAATCATCCGCTTGAGGTTTTACTCATGGATGCCCAATAGCGGCACCGTGGGCTTATGCACGGCTTTTTGCGAGAGGCTCGGCGATACGATGCGTTTCAGGAAGCTGCGTTCGCGCATCACGAGTGTCAGTAGGTCGATGCCGTCGACTTGCACGCTGGCTTCAATGCCGTGCATCACGTCTTTGTCTACGTACAGTTTGGGCTCAATGTGCTCGTATTCGTACTTCGCGCGCAGCTCTTCGCCCAGCGCATCCAGCTGAGACTGCGGCAGATCTTCTGCCTCAATATCCAACACGTACACCAAGGCCTGGAATCGACGTGCGAGCTCGACCACGAAGCGCAACTCTTTTTCGTGGATGTCGTCGAAGCGCGACGTGAACGCGATGCGCTCGAAGGCTTTGAAGCTCGCACTCGGCGGGATGATAAACAGCGGGCACGCAGCATTGGCCAGCAGGGTATTCACGTTGGTGCCGAATACCTTTGCAGCACCGCTGTTTTCGCCACTCGAACCCATGACAATGGCGTCGTGGCTACCATTTTCGGTGAGGTGCAGTACTTCGTCCAGGAACAGCCCCAGACGAACGAGCGG
Organism: uncultured Bacteroidia bacterium; assembly: GCA_964611815.1. Classification (GTDB taxonomy): domain Bacteria; phylum Bacteroidota; class Bacteroidia; order J057; family CAZTEZ01; genus CAZTEZ01. Next base: position 9,410 of record CAZTEZ010000085.1, read on the forward strand.
TTTGACTTCGGCACTCGTGTCAGATGCGTGCTGCTGGATGACATCATTGAGCTGCTGGCGCGCATTTTCGACGAGCTCTTTCTCCAGTCGGTTAATCTCGTGCACAGCGCTGAAATTCGTTCGAATCTTCAGCCGCGTCACGTGTAGCACCGTCGCCGGAATGTCGAGGTGCTCGGCCAGTTTCAGCCCAAAAGCCAACGCATTAATCGAGTTGGGAGAGAAGTCGATGGGGATGAGCAGCTTTTTCATAGCAAGAGGGTCGATTCGTCGTAAAAGCACACTGCTCACGACTTAACAAAAGACAAAGATACGTGCTAAAGGGTGCCGTTCTGCAGCTGTGACGTAAAATCCGCATTTGCACTAGTTCGACCACCTATGCCCCTAGCTTACGAATTTGTTAAGGATGATTGGTACAGAGCTGTGAGTTCGCAGTCATTTTGCAGTATTTATTCTGAATCTTCAAGAAAGGCTGTTTTGATCACACTGGCAGTTGGTGGCCTTTGCTAACTTTGCGCCATGTCAAACACAGACGCCCTCTCTTTCCCGAAAGACAAGATCAAAGTGCTGCTGCTGGAGAACGTCCATCAGTCGGCAGTCAAAACCTTCAATGATGCCGGCTATCAGAACGTTGAGCACCTGACGAAAGCCCTGCCAGAAGAAGAGCTCATCGAGAAGCTGAAAAGCGCGCACCTGGTCGGCCTGCGCTCCAAAACGCAACTGACCAGCGAGGTGCTGCAGCACGCCGAGAAGCTGCACGCCATTGCGGCGTTCTGTATCGGCACCGACCAAATCGATCTGGAGTACGCTGAACGCCAGGGCGTGCCGGTCTTTAACTCGCCCACGAGCAGCACCCGTTCGGTGGCCGAGCTCGTGATCGGCAGCACGGTGCACCTGTTGCGCGGCACGTTCAGCAAGGCCTACGCGATTGAGCAGGGGCGCTGGGAGAAATCGAGCAGCGGCAGCCACGAGGTGCGCGGTAAGACACTGGGCATCATCGGCTATGGCCGCATCGGTTCGCAGGTATCGGTACTGGCGGAGGCCATGGGCATGCACGTGAAGTTTTACGACATCGAACCCAAGCTGGCACTCGGCAACGCCCAGCCCGTTGATTCACTCGAAGAGCTGCTGGTTGTGGCGGATGTCGTGACGCTGCACGTACCCCGTGCACCTGAGAACCGCTACATGATCGGCGAGGCGCAACTGAAGCAAATGAAGAAAGGCGCGTATCTGATTAACTACGCCCGCGGGGAAGTTATCGTCGGCGATGACGTGGCGCGGGCCCTTCGCGAGGGCCACCTGGCCGGCGCGGCTGTGGACGGGTACGAGGACGAGCCCCGC
>CAZTEZ010000086.1:0-10743 GCA_964611815.1 uncultured Bacteroidia bacterium
CTCGCGCTTTCCGCTCTTCGTCAAAAACGCCTACGACCCCACGGCTCTGCATCGCAACAACACCGCCGTTTGGACGGGCGGATTGATCTACCATATTATTCTGCTGCTGCTCGGTGGCTTTTTCATCGCGCTGCTGGTGCCGTTCTTGGGGCGTAAGTTTCTGGCGAACCTTTCGCTGCTTCTGCTGCTGCTGAGCGTAACAGTCTACAGCGGGCTCTACATCATCCGCTATGGTTTGATTATGATCGACTACCGCTTCGAGTTTGCACAGATGCAGGCGCTGCTGGGGTGGGGGCATCTGCTTACGCTGCTGGCCTTCGGCTTATCGCTGAGCATCATGCGGATTGAACGCTGGCGACTGTCGGAATACGCGCTGGTGCTCCTGCAGGTGTTTTTGCTGATGTTCCTGGCGCTGGCGTACTATTACAGCCTGCATAATGGACACTTCGCACGCATGCGCAGAATTATGATGGCCACCGCCTGGGGCTATGTGTTTTCGGTGCAGGCGGTATACTATCTACGCTCGGCTTTCGAAGAGCGCGGGCGACTCGAACAGCTCGCCATGGGTGGCGGGGTCATCATCAGTCTCGTGTTGTTTTTTGCGATGAGCGTGCGTCTGCTCAGTGGCGACCAACTGGTAGGCGAGGGCTTCTCTTTGCTGCAATCGCCACTGCTGGGCTTGGTGGCGAGCCTATCGATCATGGGCCCGTTGGTGTACACGACGGCCTCGGTGCTGCGCTTTGGCAAAGTGAGCGTCGTGCTGCGCAGACTGGCGCTCGTGCTACTCGGCGGTGTGGTGCTGGTGCTGCTGTATACGTTTGCGAACTGGCTGCTGGGCGATTTTGCGCGCGGTAGCATCCTGCGGACGCTGCTCATCGTCGCGCTGATGATCGCTTTTGCGCTAGTGCTGCGGGCGCTGTTCATTCAACCGCGCTTCGGGCTCAGTCGCTACATGGCCTTCCCGACCCAGCGCCGTGCGGCCAAGTTGGGCGCGTTCATCTCGCGGATTCCGCGGTATACGAGCAGCTCCGAACTCCTGCACGACGTGCGCGCCGAGTTGCTGGGCTATTTCCGTGTGCAGCAGGTGGTCATCTGGCTGCCCGAGACCACCGACAGCGACAACGATGCAGACGTCGTGATCGACGATGGCAGCGAAGACCAGCTCGCTGAATCGAAACTGCCTGTGCCGACCGGCCTCAGCAACAGCGAGTTGCAGGCCATCAGCGAACACCTGGGTGGGCGCAGCGATTACTGGTCGCGCTCGCGCGAACTCGCTGGCAACAGCCTGCCCGGCGAGCTCGACCGTGCACTCACGGAGTCGGGCTGGCGACTGGCGTTTCCCTTGCATTACACCAAGGGCGAAAGTGGCATCGTTTTCTTCGGGCGCCGCAGTCGAGGCGTGTTTACGCTGGAAGATGTCGAGCAAATCCAACGCCTACTGACCCAGACACAGCTGACGCTTGAGATCCTGCGGCTGCTCGAAAAGGAGAAAGTGCTGGTGCAGCGCACGCTCGAAGCCAACATGGCGGCGTTGCGTTCGCAGATTAACCCGCACTTTTTGTTCAACACACTGAACACGATCTCGGCGCTGGTGCACGACTCGCCCGATTTGGCGGAGTCGGCCGTCGAGAAGCTGGCGTATATCTTCCGGCACACGCTGAAGTTCTCGAACGAAAACTTCGTGCCCTTGAACACTGAGCTTCAGCTGGTTGAGACTTACCTCGAAATTGAGAAGATTCGTTTTGGCGACCGGCTGACCGTGGAATACGATTTCGAGGAAAGCTGCCTGATGACACCGCTGCCCACGTTAGTGCTGCAAACCATTGTCGAAAATTGCATCAAACATGGCATCGCCAAAATTATTGAACCGGGTGTGATCAGAATTCGTATCGAAGAAGCCGAACCTTTCTGCATCGTTACCGTATACGACAATGGTCCGGGTATAGACCAAGCTCGGATTCGTAAGGGGACGGGGCTGAAAAACACGATCGACCGTATGCAAGATTTATACAATCACTCGAATCCTGTTATCTTCGAGAACACCGGCGACGGCACGCTCGTGACACTTAAACTTCCAAAACAATAAGGCAACACGGCTATGGCACTCAGCGCAATTATCGCAGACGACGAATCGCCCGCCCGCAACAAGATGGTGCGGCTGCTGAACGACATCGAAGACGTCGAAGTCGTGTTTGTGGCGGCTAACGGCCTGGAGGCTTTCAACGCCATTCTCGAGCACAAGCCCGACGTGGCGTTTCTCGACATCGAAATGCCCGGCATGAACGGTCTCGATGTTGTCGAGCAACTCGAAATGGAGGATATGCCGCAGATTGTGTTCGCCACTGCCTACAACGAGCACGCTATCAAGGCCTTCGATTTGGATGCCGTCGACTACCTGCTCAAGCCCTTCAATGCCGAGCGCCTGCAGCAGGCCATCGACAAAATTCAGGCGCGTTTGGAAGCCGAAGATACTGAGGATGTTGACAGTGACGGCGATGAGGACCGCAAGCTGACCGCCAAAGAAAAAGCCAAAAAGGTGGCTGCCGAACTTAGCCCCCACAAGCTCGAGAAAATACCGGTACCCACCGCCGATCGCTACAAGCTGCTGAATTTCGACGAGGTGGTGTGCATCGAAGTCGAGGACCGCACGACGAACATCCACACGCTCAGCAAGGTCTACCCGATCAATATGACGCTTGAGGCCTTTGAGCGCAAGCTGCCGAGCGACCGCTTCTTGCGTGTCAGCCGGTCGGCCATCATCAACATCCACGCCATCGAAGAGGTGGTGCTTTGGTTTGGTAACCGCTACAAAATCATTCTGAATAACGGCAAAGACGTGGTCAGCAGCCGCGAGCGCTCTAAAACGCTTAAGAAAATGCTTAAATTTTAAGCTTCTTAAAAACGCCTCGCCACGCCCATGCTCGTTGCCAACTCTAACCAAATCCGCCAGGCCGATCAGCGCATGATCGAGCACTACGCCTTCCCGGGCATCTTGCTCATGGAACGCGCTGGCACGTTGGCTTCCAACAAAATTCTGGAGCTCTACCCCGAGATTCGGAAGTTTCTGATTCTCGCAGGGCCCGGCAATAATGGCGGTGACGGCTTTGTGGTGGCCCGGCACCTGCACAATGCCGGTAAGACGGTGCAAATTATGCTCAGTGGCCCGCCCGAAAAGCTCTTCGGCGATGCGAAGAAGATGTTCGAGATCGTCAAAAAAATGGGCATCCCGTATCACATCTACGGGCCGTACCAGAAGAACTTCCTCGACGAGTACATGCAGGCCGGCACCATCGTGATCGATGCGCTCCTGGGTACTGGCGTCGATTCTGAACTGCGCGATCCCATCGCCGGACTCATCAATGAAGTCGGGCAAAAACGTAACGACTGCGTGGCACTCGACATGCCCTCTGGCCTCCTGGGCGATTCCGGGCAGGTGATCTCTCGCCCCTTGCGGTGCGCGCATACGATTACGTTCCAGTTGCCGAAGCTGTGCCACTATATCACGCCCGCCTCCACCTTTTGCGGGCAGATTCACTTGGTCGACATCGGCATTTACCCGAAAGTGCTGGGTGACATCGGCATGGAAGTGCAGCTCATGGACAGCGACCTGGTGCGCTACTGGCACCGCCCGCGCAAAGATGACACCCACAAGGGCGATTTTGGCCACGCGATTTTGGCGGGCGGTAGCCGCGGGAAATCCGGCGCTATTGCCCTCACAACCCGCGCAGCTATCGAAATCGGGGCCGGGCTGTGCACGGCTTTCATTCCGGGCAGTGCGTCGTGTTCATTCTCGCGCACCACGCTGGAGGGGATGTCGATTCCCTACGGCACCGAAAAGAACACTCACCTGAACGAAACCGCCGGCGAGCTCTTTGGGACGTATCTCGAAGGCAAATCGGCCGTGGCCATTGGGCCCGGGCTGGAGCATAATCCCGATACGGTGAAGTTTGTGGAGCGCGCGCTGGAGCACGTTAAAAACGCCAATTTGCCGCTGGTGTTGGATGCTGATGCCCTGAATATCCTTTCCGATAAGCCCGAGCTTTGGGACCTGCTGAACCCCGGCACCATCCTGACCCCTCACCCTGGCGAGATGTCGCGCCTGATGCAGGCTGACACCGCCAAAGTGCAAAACAACCGTCTGGAATACGCCCGAGCACTGGCCAAAGGCCGCAACGTGATTGTCGTGCTGAAAGGCGCCGGCACTATCGTTGCAGCGCCCAGCGGCGAGATATTCCTAAGCGACCGAGGCAACCCCGGCATGGCCAGCGGTGGCAGCGGCGACGTGCTTACGGGGGCCATCACCGGCTTTCTATCGCAGGGCTATTCACAGATTCAATCCGCCGCTATGGCCGTTTACGTGCACGGCACGACGGGCGATTTGCTCTCCAAAGAGTTCGGGTTGGAAGGCGTGGTGGCCGGCAAAATCATGCGCGCGCTCGGCAAAGGCCTGCACGCGATCTTGAACGAGCAGTCGGAAGAAGAGATCAAGCTCGCGGAGAACGTCGTGGTGCGCGACTAAACTAATCGTATAATCGGTACATCCAGAGCCGCTTCGGCGAAGGACCTACACCTCAGGTAGGTCGCACTGTCAATCGAATAGATCCCTCAACTGCGGCTAAGGATGTGCTAGCTTATTGTTCGGGGCATTAGCCCAGACTCCCCAGCACGTTCTGTCGATTGGCGTGGAAGCGCAGCAGAATGAACACCATCAGCGAGAAGCTTACCAGCGCCGACCCCCCGTAGCTGAAAAACGGCAAAGGAATGCCGATGACGGGTGCCAGACCGATGGTCATCGCGATGTTAATTGCGACGTGCATAAAGAGCATAGACGTGACGGCATACCCGTAGATGCGCCCAAAGTTGGACTTCGATTCTTCGGAGATGTACAGCAGCTGGGCCAGGAAAATGAGGAAGCCGACAATGAGCACCGTGCTGCCCAGCCAGCCCCATTCTTCGCCGATGGTGCAGAAGATGAAGTCGGTGTGCTGCTCGGGTACGTAGTCGAATTTCGTCTGAGTGCCCTGCAGGTAGCCTTTGCCGATAACCCCGCCAGATCCGATAGCGATTTTCGATTGCGTGCTGTTCCAGTTAATACCCTGCGGGTCGAAGGCCGGGTCGAAGAGCGCAATGATGCGGTCTTGCTGGTGGGGCTGTAGCACGTTTTCGAAGATGAGATTGATACTGAACACCAGCACCGAAAAGCCGATAACCATCACGGGATAGAACAACCACTGCCGCCGCCGGTGGCGAATCATGTAGTACACGAGCGCCGTCACCAGCAGCACCGTACAGACCACCGTGAGCAGCGGGCGCGTCAATGCCAGGCCGAGGATTTCCGTCTCGCCAGTCACGGTCGATAGCAGGAAGAGCACGATGATATCGGCGGTTAGCAGTATGCCGAAATCGCGCATGCGATTCTTGTGTTTGCTTTGCAGAATGAAGGCCGCAAAGCCCACCAGTACGATGATGTTGATGATCGTATACTTCTCGACGAGGAAGGTCATGATGCCAAACACCAGCGTGAGCGTCAGGATGACCAGCACGTTGGGCGAAAGGCCCTCGCGGTAGAGCATCAGAATCAGCCCACCGAAGATTATGGCCGTACCAGCATCGCCCTGCATCACCACCAGCAATGCGGGCAGGGCGATAATGCCGAGGGCAGCGAGTAAGTCTGTGCGGTTTTTGAGCGAGAAATTGGGCCTGGACATGTACTTCGCCAAGGCCAGCGCGGTGCCGATTTTCGCGAACTCGGAGGGCTGCAGGCGAAACGGGCCGAGCTCGAACCAGCTGTTCGCGCCCTTTACGGTCCGCGTTGTGATGGCCACCGCAATGAGCGCCGCAATACAGATTCCGTAGATGATGTAGGCGGTGAACTCGATGTCGCGGGTGTCGATGAAGTTGATAATCACGAACCCGATGAGCACGCACCCTAGGATAAACAGAAACTGCTTGCCATAGTTAAAGTCGATATTGAACAGGTCGAGGCTGGCGTCGTTCGTGCTGGCGGCGTAAATGTTCAGCCAGCCGAAGAGCACGAAAAACGTGTACAGCAGAATGGTGACCCAGTCAAGTGAGAGTTCGCGGCGCAAGGCAGTGGTGGTCTTAGTCTGTGAAGTCTATGAAGCAGAAATTCGGCAAGCAACTTGGCCCAGAACGGGCATAAAGCTGCAATCACTTTAAGTTCTGCACGCGCTTTAACAAAAACAAACCCACCGCCGGCGAACAAACCACAGCCCCAGCTTCACAAACACGGACTAAGTGCATAAGCCAGAATGTCATCAAGCTTTCGGTATACGCTATTCGACTGCCTCGCCCTGGCGCCATCGCGCTTGCAGCGACTTGGTCATCTGCGAGGAGTCGCCGGGTTGCCAGCCGGGCGGCTGAAAGATGTAGTTGAATGCGTCTTTCACCGAACGCGCCGAGCGCACATCGCGCCAGAGATCGACGAGCTCATGCGAGGCGATTGTCAGCGGGTTGGTGTGATAAACGCCCTTGCGTGTGCCGTAGGTGGGCTTGTCGTCGGGTTGCTCCTCGACGAAGGTGCCAAAGATGCGGTCCCAAATAATCAGCATGCCCGCATGGTTGCGGTCGAGGTACTGAATGTTCGTCGCGTGGTGCACCCGGTGGTGCGAGGGGGTGTTGAAGAACCACTCGAGCGGGCCGAGCTTGTAGACCGTCTCGGTGTGCATGAAGAACTGGTAGATGAGGCTGAAGGACATCATCATCAAAATCGCAATGGGGTTGAAGCCGATGAGCGCCAGCGGAATCCACATGAAAAACTTGTAGAGCGGCTCCGTCCAGCTTTGGCGCAAGGCCACGGCCAGGTTCAGCGTTTTGGCAGAGTGGTGGGTCTCGTGGGCCGCCCAGAACAGTCGCACGCTGTGGCTCATGCGGTGGTACCAGTAGAAAATGAAGTCGTCGGCGAACAGCAGCAGCACCCAGCTGTACCACTGATCCATCGCCAGAAAACTACGCGCCGATTCGGGCGCCATCTGGTAGAAGAAGAGGTACATCACAAACGCGCCGAACTTCAACGCCACGCCCAACACCGCCACCCCGATGCCCATGGCGATGCTCGCCGCCGCCTCGCGCTTTTCGTACAGCCCGAGCTTCTGGCGGATGGACAGGAAAATCTCGATGGCGATGAACAGCACAAACACCGGAATGGCATACGTCACCGGGTCGCTTTGGGAGGCGACTTTGTACTGCTCAATGAGGGTGTCGAAGGTGGTCATGCGGCTACACAATCAAATGGTGCCAACACTAAGTTAATTAGTGCGATGCTAACACCGGATAACTTTTCTTAATTCGTGAAAATGTAAACTCGCTATGCCCAATCCTGAAGTTAATTGCCCAATGATTCTGCGGTTTTGACAAAAAAGCGATAATTTCATTGCGAAAATTCAACCCTTACTGCTTCTGCTTTATGCGATTTCTGTTCTCGCTTCTATTCCTGTGCCTTGCAGCTTCGGCGGCTGTTGCACAACCTGCCGTTCCCTGCACCCCCGAAAATAGTTTTGTCACGGGCCTGCCACCCAACGGTAACTTTTTCATCAATCCTGCTAGCCAGCAGCTGCCTGGTGCTGAGTCGAACGTGGCTTACGAAGAAAGCTTTGGCTTTGCTGCGCCCGAAGGGATTTTCCCTGACCTTGGCGTGCCGCTGCCCACCAACGCCTCGGTGCAGTCCATGGAGCTCACTTCCGTCACCGGCCTGCCAAGCGGCTGGTCATTCGAGGTGCGCAGTGGTAACACGCTGGACAACACCCCTGCCAGCACAACGCCAGTCACGTTCAATGATCCGGGGCCAGCTACTGGCCCATACGGTTGCTTCACGATTTATGGCACCACCGGCTGTGTCGACGAAGCTGATCTCGAAAACGGCAACCTGGTGATTCGCTTTTCTTTTGATATCGCCATTGATCTGAGTGGGTTTCCGTTTCCCGGCTTACCCTCATCTATTCCCGCTTCAGATTCCGTTGTGATTCCGTTCACCAACGGCCCGGGCTGCCCCACTGGTGGTGGCAATCTCACGGTTGATGGCAGCGTCGACGACGCCACGCCCTGCCCGGGGCAGTCGTTTACACTCAGCGCGAGCGGTGCCGATAGCTACGAGTGGTTTGAAGGCAGCCTGCAGAACAGCATCGGCTCGGCGGTCAGTCTGACCCTAACGCGCCCGGCTGGCAGCTACACGTTCTATGTGGAGGGCACCGAAACCAACACCGGCAACACCGGCCTGGACACCGTGACCGTCGATGTGCAGGGCATCGACTTCACGCTAGATGTCAGCGATATTTCTTGCAACGGCGAAACCGACGGTAGCATCCTGGTGGCCTCGGTGCTCACCGGTAGCAGCCCGTTCGAGTATGGGCTCGATGGCAATTTTGGTAACGCCCCGGCGGTTGGCAGCGACTTGAGCGCCGGCACCTACACCGTGACTGTGCGTGATGCTGCGGGCTGCGAGACCGACTCTACGGTGACCATCAGCGAGCCCGATCCGCTCGCGCAAAATCCGACGCTGACTTCGCCGAGCGACCCCAACACCGACGATGGCAGCATCTCGCTGAGCCCCAGTGGCGGCACGCCGCCCTACAGCCTCAGCTGGTCGACAGGCGACACGGCGAGCACCGTGAACGGTTTGGGCTACGGCGATTACACCGTTACCCTCACCGATGCCAACGGCTGTACGCGGGTCGTGGAGTATTCACTTTCGGAAACCAGTGGCCTGGTGCCCGAGCTGGCTTCGGCCATTCGCGTTTACCCGAACCCGGCGCAGACTGAGCTGTTCGTCGAACTGTCCGAGGCATTGGGGCAGACGGCGCGCGTGCAACTGGTCAGCCTCACGGGGCAGGTTGTGCTGCAAGCAGATGTCCGCCGGCAGACCGAGCTGAACATCGCTGCGGTGCCGGCAGGGTGCTATGTACTCAAAATTCACACCGAAGCTGGCAGCTTTGCGCGGCGCATCATCGTGCAGTAGCGCGCCATCTGCCGATGGCTTTTGCAGCCTCAGCAGGCGCCAACTGCTTATAACCCCTGGAACGCTGTGCCGGGCACCACGCCTGGCACAGCATTTTCGGGTTTGCAGAAAACCCTTAACTTGATTGCATAATTTTCGCTACCGAATCCTCAGCCATGAAGAACTGTCTTTTACTCTTGCTTCTGCTCTTGTTCGCCTCAACGGCGTTTGCGCAGCCTACGACATCGTGTACGCCGTCCACTTCGTTCGCATCCGGACCTGCGCTGGAGGGCGTAGTCTGGATTGACCCATCGAGCGGAACGCTGGATGATGCGCAGTCTAATGTCTACTACGAAGATGTTTTCAGTTTTGTGTTTAGGAATGACACGACCGTTAGCACACCATTGGGCAGCATCACGGTCAATTTTCAGAGCGTCGAGATTAATTCTGTGACGGGTCTGCCACCAGGATGGTCTTTGGAAGCGAACAGTGGCAACGCCAGCGACAACCCACTGCCGACAACGACACCCATGACCTTTACTGACCCCGGTGCTACTTTTGGACCCTACGGTTGCGTTACGATTTACGGTACTGCGGCATGCCTTGACCCAGCTTTGATCGTCAATGACTCCATTACGCTGAATTTCAACGTCACAGTGACTTTGGACAACCCACTTGCGCCGCCGCAAACACAGGACGTGCCACTAAAAATCAAATTCACGAACGACGCCACTTGTGCGCCAACTGTCGATGGTAGCCTGGTCGGCGGTGTCAACCCTTGTGCAAACACCGACTTTGACCTGGAAGCTACCGGCGCCGACACCTACGAGTGGTTCGACGGCAGCTTCGGCACCAGTCTTGGCACAGGCGCAACTGTTACGGCCAACAAGCCTGCGGGCACGTATGATTTTTATGTGATCGGCACCGAAACCGCCACGACGCTATCGGATACAGACACAGTGGTCGTGACTGTAGACGGCGGGGTGCCGATGGCGAGCATCGACAACCTGGCGGGCAGCTATTGCCTGAGCGATCCGGCAGTAACGTTGACCGGTACGCCTTCTGGTGGAGATTTTACAATTGACGGCGTATCCGCCAGCAGCTTTGATCCGAGCGCGCTTGGGGTAGGCACTTACACGGTTTCATACGCTGTTACAAACGGCTGTGGTACTGTTAGTGCTGACTCCACAGTTTCGGTTACGAATTGCAACCCCACGCTCTGCACCCCCATCGCGCCAGCGCCGGGCACGCCCTATGGCTTCGATCCGCAGCCCGCACCGGCTGGTGTAGTCAATCAAGCCTACGATGAAACCGTGCAGCTCATACTACCGTCTTCTGCGGCCGATTTGGGCATCCCCGGCGGCTTGCCCATTGACTCGTTCTTGCTCACCGGTGTCGTCAGCATGCCCGCTGGCCTCGACTGGGAGACCTCGCAAGGCACGACTTTGCCGATCAAGATTGAAGGCTCTGGTGGCGTGCAGCCCCACGAGTGTATCAAGATCAGCGGTCTGCCAATTACGACCACTACTCAAAACGATTCGGCGTTCTTCCAGCTGGAAGCCTATATTGTGGGCTTGGCAGCGCCAGTATCGCTCGGCCTGCACATCCCGATTAACGGCCCCGGTGGCGCGCCCGTTGTGGCCGCTTCGCCCAATAACCCGACGGTTTGCCAGGGTAACAGTGTGACCCTGACGGCCAACGGCGCAGATACTTACGAATGGTATGACGATGCTGCACTGAGCAATCAGATTGGCACTGGCGCCACACAAACCCTGACGCCCGTACAGACC
>CAZTEZ010000087.1:0-10709 GCA_964611815.1 uncultured Bacteroidia bacterium
CTACGCAATGGATCAACTGCTCAGGATCAAAATGAGTGCCTTCACACTCGTTTCCTAGGTTGTCAAAGAACTTGTTTTACGAGCGTTTTCAGGAAAAACAGCATTGAATGCTATCGATTTTGGTGAAAACGACCGCCGTTGTCGTTGCAACGGAGTGCAAATATCGCTGCAGATTTTTTCTCAAGCAAGCCCTAAGCGGAAAATCTTGAGTTTTTTCCGCGAACTATTCGCCGCCTCCACCTTCACCTTCCAGCTCCTCGGGGCTTGGAGGCTCAGTCTCAGGGGCATTGCCCTCTGGTTTGGGAGTGTTGTTTTCCGGCTTTGCAGGTGCAGGTTGTGGCGGTGTCTCCACGCCTGATTCGACGCCCTCTTCATTCTCCTGCTTCGGTGGATTGATGATGGCATTGGCTTTAGAAGGCACGCCACTGGTGTCCGCATCCGCGTCTGCGCCACCCGGCGTTGGGGGTTGGCCATCGATCAAGCCTGTATCCTGTTTGCTGGTGTCCTTCGCAGAGCTATCCGGCTCGTCGCCGGGCAAGGGCGGCAAGTAGGGCTCGTTGTCTTTGCCTAGGTTGCCATCGCCACCCAGTCCGCAACCGCTCAGCGTAAAGCGGGCAAACTCTGCGACAAATTGCTCTTTCTCTGACTCAGAGATGATCTCGTATTTGATGTCTTCGGGTTTCGGACCCTTTTTGTACATCTTGCTGATTTCATCGGCCATCTGGTTCGTAACTGAGGCCATATCTGTGGAGGCCACAACACGCACCTGGCGACCGATGTACTCGATATACACCCAGGAGAACTCCTCAGGGTCGAAAGGCAGATAGATCTGAATCGTATCCGGACGGAAATCGCGGTTGGGCAGACGACGACCCTGGCGAATCGCAATCTTGCCATTAATACGCTTATTAATACTGCGATCTGCGATGCTGACCAGACCAATAGGACCTTTCGAGTAGAAGGTGCCGAAGCCCAGGTCTTGGCAGTAGCTCATGTTTACGGGACCAAGAACAATGTCGGCATTGGTGTATTTGGCGACATTAAAGGCTTGAATCTGAGTGATGTTCTGAATCGAGTTCACCAGCTTGTTGATGTCCTCTTCAGAATCCGGGTCTTTCTCGTCTACCATAAACTCGGCCATGGTCTCCTGCCAGAGTCGACTGGTGATGTTGATGTCTTCGTTCGGGAAGGCCGAAGCGCGCGCCTTGCTGCCCATGCTTTCGAGTACTTTCTGCGGGAACTTGGGGAAGGTCAGCGCCATGCCAAATGAGGCCTCGGCGTTGCGGTTACCCTCTTCTTGCAGCATTTGCCAGGCGCCGGCAAGTTCGAACTTGGGCGGTGTGGCGAGGTCTTCGTCGAAATGCCAGGGGTAATCAAACTTACCCTTGGCAGTCACCATACGCTTTTTGTCGTCGTATGAGACCATGTTGCCTCTGAACTGCTTTTGCTCCAGTTTGGGGCGCGGGCCAATAATGAACTCCAGGTTGCTTGGGTCGACGGTCAGAAAGCCCTTCGCCAGCAGCACGTCCTGATCAGCTTTCTCGCCGTTCTCACGCAACTGCATAAAGTTGGGGTAGAAGACTTGGCGGGTCGTGAAGTAGTGCAGGCCCACAGTCTTTTCCCCGGCTTTGGTCTGTAGCATCTGGTCGTTGACACGAACATACACCGAATCGGGGTTGACCATCGTGTCGCGGAACGAAATCCAGGCGTCTTTCAGCGCCGGGTTGGTGGTCTGAATCCGCACCTCGCCGTCGAAGGCCAGGAAACGCTGCCGGGCATCGAGCACCACGCGGTTGCGGAAGTAGATCTTGTTCGAGATCAGGAAGTCGTTCTTTTCTAGAATACTACCGTTGGCGATGGTGGTGGTATCTTCTGCACGCACGCCGATTTGTGCGAAGTAGATGTACTGCTGGTTCTCGGCCAACTCTTCTGCGGTGGGCACTTCCACGACGTTCACCTCAGAGGTGTCTTTCCCTGTTGAGTCGGCGAGGGAGTCCGGTGCGGGCGGTACGAAATTGCCATCGAAACCCGGGTAGCCATAGCGCCCGGAAGCCGTATACTGAATACCGCTCAGGATTTCGACACGCGCATCGGTAAATTTGTGGAAGCGATTTTCTCGGCGAGCGATGATTTCAGTCTCCGTCAGCTCCGAGATCATGCCATCCTTTTCGATTTTTGCCAACGCCTCTTTCGGGAAGATCGCTGCATCGGCCACCAGAATGGAATCGACACCGCTGGCTTCCACGGCCTCATTCTCGAGTGTATACACAGCCGTGTCAGCAATGAACTCCAACCCGTGGAACTCCGGACGAGAGGCCCGGAATTTTGGCTTCACCTGGGTGTTGGTTTTCGCAAGGGTCAGCTTTTGCCCCTCTCTATCGAACTCACCCATACGCAGGTTGCTGGCCCATTTGAGCTGCGGAAATTCCATATTGTCTTTGCCCGAAACGATACTGAGGAACTTCGACTGGTGGGTTGCAACGTCGTATTGAATGGCCACCTGCGAGGCTTTAAAGTGCTGTTTGGTAGGTATATCCGGATCGACGACCGTGAAGGTGCCGTCTTTCACGTCGATATCCATTTCGTTGAAGTCGATGTAATCGCTCTCGATCTCCACGTTCCCGAGCGTCACCAGACCGTCACCCATCAACCCCTCCGGCGTGATTTTGATTTTGCCGCGAAACTGCGCCTCACCACCGTAAAGCTCGGCCGACTCCTGGTCGGTGGTTAGCTCCAGTTCGTCGCGCTTAGGAAACCACTTGTAGGCGACCTTCTGCACATCCACGGCCGGGTAGGCTTTGCCGTCGGGCGCGTTGCCGGCCAGGTGGAAGCTGTCGGTGAGGCTGGCGCTCATCACCGAATCGAAGTGAAAAATGAAGCTATCGCAATATGCGATGGTACCCAGGTAGTCAATACGGCCGTCGCCAAACATGGCACCGCCATCGACGATCACAGTGTTATGAAACTGTCCTTTGCCATCGTAAACCGGCACCCCGCCCTCGGGCATTTGCTCGCGCAGGCCATACGTGTTATCGCGCACGGGCTTGAGGGTGTCGCGGAAGGCTGGCATGATTTCGGAGCAGTCAAACTCGCCGTGAAACTCCAGGTTGCGCAGGTTGAAGTCCTCGAGGCTGTCGACCACGAACGGGTCCAGCCTGAACTTCATTTTATCACGCGAGTACACACCGTCATTGTAATCCGTCGTATCGCTCCAGTATTTAAAAGACTCCGTATAGCAATCGAACACCGGATACTCCGGGAATTGTTTCAGGCCCGATTTATTATTAGGCCGGTTGATGTACACCGCGCCCCTCACACCCTCAATTCTCAGCTGCTTGAGTGCTTCGAAGAGATCCAGTTCGTCCTTGTTGGCGTAGTTGTAGCGCGGGTGCCTGCGCGGGACGAACTGAATGTAATCGACGGAGTCACAGTACACCTTGAAATTATCGTACTGAAACTTCAGGTGCTGCTCTTGTGAGGTCCGCAGATCCATGATGCCGGCGCGCATTTTGCCAGCGAAATTCATGTTGCGGTTTTTGTAGACGTACACCTCCTTGTTTTTGGGGAACACGTCGACACGCTGTGAATCGCTAAAACTGAAATACTTCACTCCTTTGGCCAAAACCGTCTTGGAGTTGTAGTTCATCTCGGCGGTGTTGCCCTTTTTGACTTGCGAAATTAACTGCAACACATCGTAATCTTTCTTGCCACGGTGTGCACGCGTCCAGATCATCAGCGGGCGCTTGATGGTCACCGTCTCAAACTCTTTGTCAAACTCGATGAAGCCGGCACCAACCAGGTCAGGGATGTGCGCCAGAAAGGCCTCCTTGCCCCATTCATAATGGTACACCTCTAACAGCTTATCGACCATGATCTCCGGGTTTCGCCCTTTGTTGTACTTATAGAAGTACGTGTAGAGCATGATCAGCGGATGGTACTTCAGCACACCCGCATACTGCTCATACCGACTTAAGCGGTAAAAGTCGAGGCTCTCAATCGCAAATACTTTGTGCTCTTTGTCGATCAGCGAGGTGAAGCCGATGGTATCCGACTTGGGGTTCCAGGTGATAGCGTCGAAGTAGAAGCCCATCTGGTGGTAGTTGCTGACGATCGGCTGCTGTGAGGTTTTGGCGTCGCGGTCAATCTGTAGAATCAGATCCTGTGACATCACCTCGTAAATGAGCTTCATGTCCTGATGAAACAGGCTATCGTTGCCGGGCATGTAGAGGGTCGTACGCGCCTGTTCAGTGATGAGCATCCTCGGGTCAAGCACGAACTTGTCAGCCAGTAGCTTAACGACTAAGTCGCCAGTGACGGCATGGTGTATATCTAGCCGAGCGAGCTCATCTGGTGTTCGTGTACCTATTTTGGTCAGGCCTCGAATCGAAAAGCCCCCTTGGTAGCTGACGTTCGGAATCAGCTTTTCAATCTTAATGCCGCCCTCCACACTCCTGAAGTGAGGATACTGCTGCTTTTCCGGTGGGTCATTCACGAATTTCAGGTTTTCACTGAAATTTCCTTTCAAAGGCTTACTGAGCAGGCCTTTGTAGTGAAAAACCACGGTGTCGATTTTGAAAGCCTTAATCCTGAGGGGCAATTCGTAGTCCAGCAATTCAACAAAGACCGAGTCACCCGAAAGTCCCAGGCGCTCCATGGTGTAGCGCCCCCCTTCTCCCACGAAATTATACGTCATCAGGTTGACGTAACCTTCGGTGTCTTCAATCGGTATGGTGTCTCTTTCGGTGGTGTAAACAATATCCGTGTTGCTGAAGCGCAGACGCGGATATTTCAGCGTATCTGTCTTGAAAGCGTCGATCTTTTTGATCTCAGTATGGAAATCCAGCCGCGGTTCGCGCTGCGTGAAAATCCAGTGAAAATCATAGCCTTCAAACACACTCTGATTATCGACAAACTGCTTTAGCTGCCTGAAGTATTTCGCAGTTTCCTGGCCCGGAAAGTACTTCAGTACCGAGTCTGTTGTCGAGAAGAATTCGGTGGCCGATATGCGCACCGGGCTCCCCACCCTGCGAATGTTCAGCACCGCATCCATGTACGTAGACACTTCAGGATACAAACGCCAGCGGTTTTCGATCAGGCGATTGGTCTGGCGAATGATGCGGAATTTATCGTCGCGGGTGATTTCCTCATTGTTCCAGATCTCACGGAACACCGCAACTTTTTCTTCGGCCTCTGGGGCACGTACGGCGCTGAGACGATTGATATAGGACTGTGCAAATTCGTCGAGATTGGTCGGCAGCGGTTCGTACTGCGCACGACCAGCGGCAGGCAGAAGCACTAGCAACAGCAAGGCCACAGATACCAGCCAATCAGGGCGCAAGGAACGCCAGAGACTGCCAGTCGTCTTCTGACAAATGAAGGTGGGGTTGGAAACCAAGCGATTGATAAGCAGCGCGAATGTGTTCAAGATCCTGTGCGAGAAAGCCACTGAGCAGCAGCCTGCCTTGGGGTGCCATTAAATTAAGGTATTCCGCGGCCTCTGCCAACAGAACATTACGATTGATGTTCGCAATCAGCAGCTCATAGCCCGAATTGGGTGCCGCGGAGATGTCTCCAGTATTAACTTTTGAAGCGGGCAGCTTATTGTCCGCGAGGTTCTCCGTTGTCGAAAGCGTACACGCCGGGTCATGGTCTACAAAGTCCACCTGCCTGGCACCCATCTGCCAGCAGAGCATCCCGAGTACGCCCGTGCCGCAGCCGTGATCGAGCACCTTTTTCTGCTGAAGGTCAAGCTGTTGCAACAGCCGGATCATTAGCCGGGTCGTCTGGTGGTGGCCGGTTCCGAAGGCCGTCTTGGGCGTGATGATCAGCGTATGACTAAAACCCGGCTTAGGCGGCATGAACTCCGGCACAATCTGGCAGAAATCGCCGATCTCGATGGGCGTCATGCTCGCTTCCCAGGCCGCGTTCCAGTTGGTATCAGGCAGCGGGTTGTGGGTGAAATCGCTGATCGCGAAGCGATTGAGCACACTTTGCACCGCAGCTTCGTCAAACTCTGGCTCTGGGACATAGCTCACCAGCGTGCGGGCCAGGTACTCAAAGCCCTCGAAGCCTTCGAGCTCCAATAAAGCTGCAATCGCTTCCTGCTGCTGTTCGTCACTGCAGGGGATATGCACTTGTAAATAGCGCGTTTCGAAATCCGTACTCACACCGCAAACATACGCAAGCCGCGTTGGCTCACAGATGGCAGGTTTGTTTTTTTCAGGTGGCTTGAATTACTTGCAGCCGCAATAAACCCACCCTCAAACCATAACACCCCATTCCTATGGCCGGTAACCGTACCCTCACTATTATTAAGCCCGATTCCGTAAAAGCTGGCAACGCGGGCGCCATCATCGACCGCATCTTGAAAGCGGGCTACGCTGTGAAGGCGATGAAGCTCATGCAACTGACGACTGAGCAGGCGCAGGCGTTTTACGAAGTGCACAAAGAGCGCCCGTTCTACGGTGAACTCGTTGAATTCATGACCAGTGGTCCAGTCGTGCCGATGGTGCTTGAGCACGACAACGCCGTCGAGAGCTTCCGCGAGTTCATCGGCGCGACCAACCCCGAAGAGGCTGCTGAAGGCAGCATCCGCAAAGATTTCGGCACCGACCTCGGCTCCAACGCCATCCACGGTTCGGACTCCGACGAAAACGCCACACGCGAGAGCCGCTTCTTCTTCGCTGAAATCGAAGAGGTTAACTAAGTAATCGCTTAGTCTTTCATGTATTCGAAGGTCTCACCTTCGTGTACCACATACACCGCGCGCTCGCCCTCGGCTTCAATACAGCGGCCGATAACCTGCGCGTGGAGCCCAAACTCAGCGGCGGCTGCCACCACGGCGGTCGCCGTTTTTTCGTCGGTGTAGACTTCCAGGCGCTGGCCCATGTTAAACGTCCGGTACATCTCGCGCCAGGGGGTGGGCACGGCGGGCTGAATGAGCTCGAAAATCGGCGGCGTGGGTAGCGGGTTGTCTTTGATGACGTGCAGGTCGCTGATGAAATTCAGCACCTTCGTGAGCCCCCCGCCCGTATTGTGAATGATGCCGTGCAGCTGCTCTCGCTGCGTCTCAAACAGACGTTTAAGGAGTGGCAGATACGTACGCGTGGGCGAAAGCAGCAGCTTGCCGATGTCTGTTTTGGTGCCATCAGGCAGGGTGAACGCGTCGGTCAAGCGGTGCTGCCCATTGTAAACCACAGCGGGGTCAAGCGAGGGCTCAAAGCTTTCGGGGTAGGTATCAGCATAGTGTTTAGAAAGAAGATCGTTACGCGCGCTGGTCAGGCCGTTGCTGCCAATGCCGGAGTTGTACGCGGATTCGTAGATTGCTTGGCCATCGCTCGCGATGCCGACGATGACATCATCGGGCTGAATGTTCACCTCCAATATATCGGAACGCTTCGCTCGGGCCGCCACCGTGTAGCCGACATCTACCGTGCGCACGAGATCGCCAACGTCCGCGGTTTCGCCACCCGCGAGGTGGGCGCCGACACCCTGGTCGCGCAGGCCCTGCAAAAACTCCTCTGCGCCGAGGATGATCGCCTGCAGCACCTCGCCTGGAATGCGCGAGGCGTTCCGCGCGATGTTTGACGACACCACGAAGCCGTCCGTGACCCCCGCGACGGCCATGTCATCGAGGTTCATCACAAGCGCATCCTGCACGATGCCTTTCCAAACGCTCAGGTCGCCGGTTTCTTTCCAGTACAGATACGCTAGAATGGGCTTCGTGCCAGCGGTGTCGGTGTGCAGCAGATTGCAAAACGCGTCGTCGCCACCCAGATAATCGGGCAGTACCTTGCAAAAGGCGTTGGGGAACAACCCCTTTTCGAGCTTCGAAACTGCCGCGTGTACCTCTGATTTGGACGCCGAGACGCCCCGCTGTTCATAGATGTCTTTTGCCATAGCGATTACCTTGGTGCGCCCTTTTCTACTGAGCGCTGAGACTGCAAAGAAAGCAAATAAAAAAGCCCGACGGGTGCGTCGGGCTTTTAGAGAGAAGTAAGTCTTTTTGTGCTTAGTTGACCGGCGGCTCGTAGTCCACAGACTTGATACGGAACTCAACACGGCGGTTGGCCTGCTCGTCGGCGTCAGAAAGCTCGGGGTAAATTAACGGTTCAGTTTCACCGAAGCCGAACCAGCTTAAGCGGTTTTCGCTGATGCCGTTCACCTGCAGGTACTCCATCACAGACTTGGCACGACGGTTCGAAAGGCGCTTGTTGTAAGGCTCCGAACCGTTGGTATCCGTGTGTGCGCCCAACTGAATGGTGATGTTCGGGTTGTCGTTCATGATTTTCACCAGGCGGTTCAGCACCGGCTCGGCGTCCATACGCACGTTCGAGCTGTCAAAGTCGAAGTAGACGTTCTCAAGAACGATCGGCTGGTCGAGGTTAATGGCCTCAAGGAAGATGTCAATATCGCGCTCGAGGTCAAACTGGAACTTGCCGTCTTTCAATTCGGCTTCGTCCGTTTTATCCTCGAAGTCCATGGTGCTCACAAACTCTTCGCCAGCGAGATACTCAGGGGCATTACCCACGATTTTGTACTCTTTGTTTTCTTCGAGCTGGAACTCATAGCGGGCCGTCTGGTCGGTCTGGAACGTGTCGACCGGAATCAGGTTGCGCTCTTCATCCAATTCGTAAAGGATAACCGTTGCGAAGGCAACTGCTTCTTTGGTCTCCTTGTCGCGAATGGTACCCTGAACAGAGATGTCCAGCGGCGGGCGGTAGATATACTGCACGCGGTAGATGTCGTATTTGCCGGTACCTTCCGCACGGTTAGATGCGATGTAGCCGAGTGAATCCTGGTACAACCAGACGAGACCGTGCTCGTCGTAAGAAGAGTTGAGGCCTTTGCCCATGTTCACTGGATCCTCCCAGGCAGTGCCCTGACCTTTTGCTTTGAAGATGTCCGTACCACCGAAACCGGGGCGGCCGTTTGTCGCGAAGTAGATGGTTTCACCATCCTCACCGATCACAGGCGTGTTTTCTTCAAAAGGTGTGTTGACAGCTGGGCCGAGGTTAACCGGCGTGCTCCAAGCGTTGCCCATTTTCTGCGAGTACCAGATGTCGAGGCTACCCTGGCCACCGTCGCGGTCAGACACGAAGTACATCGTGTTGCCGTCTTCCGACAAGAAGGGCTGCGTATCGTAAGTCGGCACTGTCTTGGTTTTGCCACGTGAGTTAACAACCACTTCGCGCTGGCCAACGAGACCTTCTACGACTTGATATTTGCCCCACTCTTTGGCATCGGGGTTGAACTCACTCATATAGATAGAGCAACCATATTTTTTGCCGACGCGACCTTGCCCACAAATCGTGTAGTACATGGTCATACCGTCTGGTGAAACGACAGCGGGGCCGTCGTTGGCTTTGCTATTGACCTTCTTGCCCATGTTCTCGACGTTCTCGAAAGTCGAGTCAGAGGTCATTTCGGCGATCCAGAGGTCAGAATAAGGCTCACCCAGTCGCAGATATTCTTTTTTGCCTTCGTTGTCAGCACGGTGTGTAGTGAAAATGAAGAACGAATCGCCCTTCATGATGTACGGGCTGGGGCCGAAATCAGTACCAGCCGCGTTAACGCCTTCAACTTCTTTCGCCTTATAATCAGGGTCGACGTTCTTTTGCGACATGGCGAAATCGCAGCCTTCAATACGCAGGCGAGACTGTTTCATGTACTCATCGTCCTCTTCGTAGCGAGTGATGAAGGTGTTGAATTGGACTTTCGCCTCGCTGTATTGCTCGAGCTTCATGAGCACGGAACCGAGGTCGAAGTAAATAGTGTCGTTGCCATCCGGGTCCATCTCGACGGCCGTAGTGTACCATTCGAGTTCGGACTGCGGTTCGCGCATGTTGAAGTAGCAACGGCCAATTTTGTAAGCAAGATCGAAGTCGTTCATCTGAGGATCAACGGCTTGCTTGTACAATTCGACCGCCTCTACAAAGTGGCGCTGCTCAAAAGCTTTTTCAGCTTGTTTGATGAGCTTTCGTGATTCTTTCGATCGTTCCTGCCCGTAAGAGGCACTGAAGGCTAGCAGAGAAGCCAGAACGGAAAGCGTAAGGAGACGCGTTAGATGAGACATACCAGTTCGTGCAGAGGGTTATTTACACCTCGCAAACATACGTATTTTCTAAAATATACCCTAACTAAGGTTGGCAACGATTTAGAAGAAAATTACCCAGAGCAGGTAATCGGCAATCAGAATCGCGATGGCTGAGACCACAAATGCCTGGATTGTACTGCCCCCAACGGCCGCCGTGCTGCGCTTTTCTTGCAGACCCAGATAGCACCCGATACTGCCGATTAACAGCGCGAAAATCAAGCCCTTAAACAAACCCACGAAAAGGTCGTAGTACCGGAAAAATTGGCGGATAGACTCTAAGTAGACCTCGTCTGACTGGCCGATGAATCCGCTGGTGACAAAATATGCGCCGAGAATTGCGGATAAATTCGAGCAAGCGATCAGAAGCGGCAGCATCAGCATCAGCGCGTAGACCCGCGGCACCACAAGATAGTCGGTGGGCGCGATGGACAAGCTGCGCAGCGCCGCGACCTGGTTGGTCAGTTGCATGGCACCCAGTTCGGCTGCCATCGAGGCGCCGATGCGCCCGGCGATGACCAGCGCCGTCAGCACCGGGCCGATTTCCATGACCGTCACCCGCAAAGTTTGCCCACCCAAGAGGCTCGTGGGGGCGATGCCCTGAAACTGATAAGCC
>CAZTEZ010000088.1:0-10700 GCA_964611815.1 uncultured Bacteroidia bacterium
TGGCGAAAGGGGGGATCATAAAAACGTAAATGATGCACCAAAAATAGCAAAGCCTGTCTAACAGCAGCGACCAACGCCCGATTTCGCCGATCGAAATGCACTGACAAATCAACAGCTTTGGGCGGGGGTAATATTTGCGGTACGAAACTTGTTATATTAGCATTAGAATACAGTCTTTCGACCAACAACACATCTCACACTGTCTTAACACATACTATGGCAGACAACATTTTTGACCGTTCACAATACGCACAGGCGACCAAGTCCGTCTCTAAAGACGAGGCGAATGCGTTCCTGATGCGCGTGTTTACCATCATGGGCATCGGCCTAGCCATTACTGGCGTCGTCGCCTATCTTTTTGCCGGGGCCATTGCCTCGGGTGCTGTGCAAATCAGCAGCGGCATGGCGTGGTTCCTGATGCTCATGCCCCTGGGCTTTGTGCTGGCACTCTCATTCGGCGTACATAAAATGAGCTACGCCACCGCTAGCGTCGTTTTCGGGCTCTATGCCGTGGCGATGGGCCTGAGCCTGTCGTTCATCTTTTTCGTGTACACGGCAGCGTCGATTGCCACAACGTTCTTCATAACAGCCGGTATGTTTACCGCGCTGGCAATCTACGGCTACACCACCAAGCGCGATTTGACGAAAATGGGCAGCTATCTGTTCATGGCGCTCATCGGACTCATCATCGCTTCGGTCGTGAATATCTTCCTGGCCAGCAGCGTCTTGAGCTGGGTGGTTTCAGTCATTGGTGTCATCATCTTCGCCGGCCTCACCGCCTTCGATGTACAGCGCCTGCTCTGGACGGGCATGCAGGGCGACATCAACTCTGAGGTACAGAAGAAAAATGCCGTGATGGGTGCGCTCGCGCTCTATCTCGACTTCATCAACATGTTCCTCTTCTTGTTGCGCATCTTCGGTGGCCGCGACTAAGAGCCTGTTGAAATTTAGCGATTAAGCCCTTTTCGGCGGTTTTGCGCGAATTTCTGCGTTGAGCAAAATGGCCTATACGAAGGCATATGTCCACTTCGCTCGCCTTGAAATTCATCCCAAACTCACTCGAAAATCATCTTTTCGCCAAATCTCAACAGGCTCTAAATCGGAAGTTTAATAACACATCAAAAGGGGCCAGCGGCCCCTTTTTTTATCTTGCCATACCATCCTAGAGAAGTCGCTGATGCTGTCCCGAACCCTTCTGCTGTTGACCCTGCTGCCGAGTCTGTTGTGCTCACAAATCGACTCCGTGCGCACCATGCGACAGGCTTGGGTGGATGTTAATCTGCTGGCTTCCGATAGCCTCGACGGCCGGGGCTACGTCAACCAGGGCCATTTGATGGCCGCCGATTACATCGCCAAACGCTTCGATGCCATCGGCCTCAAGCCCTTGGCAGCTGAGCCCGAAAACAAAGACCGCCTCTACCAGCCCAGCGCCCACGATGGCTTCCAGATCGAGCACGCCGCGTTTTTGCAGCCCTTCCAGTTTCCGCTGAACCTGATCGAAGATGCGGGTTTGATGATCGACAAAAAGAACCTGGCAGCCGGCACCGACTTCATCCCAGCCGCCTATACTGCTGCAGCCCAGGGCAATTACCCGCTGATTTACATCGGCAATGGCTTGCCTAACGACTATCCTGATCGTGAGCACCAGGGCGCGTTCGTGATGATGAAGCACGACCTGCCCAAAGGTGTGGAGCTGCCCGATTCGCTCGAACTGCTGCGCCAGGCTTACCACCGCACCGAGCTCGCTAAGCTTGCCGGGGCAGCCGGCGTCATTTTTATCATGGACAAGCTCACGCACAGCTACCGCGCAACGGACGTCGGCCTGCCCGTGCTGTTCGTCAAGCGCGAGGCGATTGAATCGCCAGGGCACTATGCACACGGGCGGCATTCCGTGAAAATTGGGCTCATGGCCAGTCAGCAACAGCAAAAGGCCTACAACGTCGTGGGCTGGATTCCCGGCAAAAGCAGCGACCAGGGCGCGGTGGTCATCACGGCGCACTACGACCATTTGGGCAGCATCGGCGACGCGAAGTTCGTCGGCGCCAACGACAACGCCTCGGGCGTGGCATTTTTGCTGGGCCTGGCCGAGCAGATTCAGTCACGCGGGCCTTATGCTGTGCCGGTCATTTTCATCGCCTGCGGTGGCGAGGAAGCCGGGCTACACGGCTCGCAGCACTACGCCCTGAAAGACCCGCTTTACCCGCTGGAGATGAGTAGCGTCTGCCTCAACTTCGACCTCCTGGGCTATGGCAGCGATGGCGTGATGGTCGTCGGCGGCAAGCAATGGAAAGCGAAGTACAAGCAGCTCGTGACTATCGCAGAACAGCAGGGCGGGCACTTCGCGTTCAAAGCGCGCCCCAACGCGCCCAACTCCGACCACTACCCGTTCACGCTGCAGGGCGTGCCGGGCCTGTTTTTCTACGCCATGGGCGGCAAGCCGTGGTACCACGACGTGTATGACCGGCCCGACCAACTCACGCTGCACGTCTACTGGCACCTGCAACAGGTGATTCTGAGCTATATTGGCGAGCACTCTCGGTCTTATGATTAATTCTGTTCTGTAATGGCGTTGAGCATCAATTTGATGCGCTGGCGGCGGCGATTGATTCGCCTAGCGATTGTTCTGGGTGTGCTGCTGGTGCTCGCAGCGACGCACCGTATTTGGTTGCCACAAATCGCGCTGCTGCTGGAAAGTACCGATGAGCTAAAGCAAGCAGATGCGATTTATGTGTTGGACGGTGGACGTGGAGAACGTGTGCAGCATACCGTGCGCCTGCTTAATCAGCGCTATGCGCCTGTGGCTTATGCTACCAAAGAGGCTCATCGTTATCTGCAGTTAGGCCTGGGCGATACGCTAAATCCTCGGGAACTCAACGACAAGTTCCTGCGTGACACGAATCTCATTTACCGGCGGTTCAAATTCGTACCGGCGTATTTGAGCACGTTTGAAGAGATGTCTGCCATAATGACACACGCTCGCGAACATGGTTATCAGCGGGTAATTTTGGTCAGCAACCGCTTTCATACGGCTCGCATGCAATATGTGGCCGAGCTTGTGGATTGGCCGGACGATATCGAGCTGATCATCAGTGGGGCAAAACCCCTGCGATGGTCGCATGACAATTGGTGGCGACGCGAAGGTGGCCTGATCTTTGTCAATAACGAGTATGTAAAGTGGGTACATTATTGGCTCACCTACGATTAATCGACGAGCTTTCACCGCGTGTGCTTGCTTTTGTGCACGACTTCAGTATCTTTCTACCATAAGTGACTCCCATGGCCAAACAATCTTTTCTCGACTATTTCCTCCGCAACGCGATCCCCGGACAAATGACGAAACACGAAAAAGCTGACGAAGTGGTGCGTGCACACGTGCTCTGGTCGATAGGAGCCGGTTTTGTGCCCGTACCTATTGTCGACATCGCCGCCGTGACGACCGTGCAGGTCAATATGATCGGACAAATTTCGAAGATCTACCGCGTGCAGTATCAGCTCGGTGAAATCAAGAGCATCATTTCAGCCTTGGCAGGCAGTACACTCGCCCGCATTGGTGCCAGCTTCGTGAAAGCGATTCCGCTAGTTGGCAGTGTGGTCGGCGGGGTATCGATGGCCGTGCTGTCGGGCGCCACAACCTATGCGCTGGGCCAGGTGTTCATTTCGCACCTCGAACGCGGCGGTACGTTCGCTGACTTCGACATCAACGCCTACCGCGATGCCTACGAAGACTTCTTCGCCGAGGGCAAGAAAGTCGCCCGCGAAATGGAGCAGGAAAAAGGCGAGAAGAGCGGTGATGCGTTCATGAAGCTCGAAAAGTTGAGCCAGCTGCACGAGCGCGGCATCATTTCTGACGAGGAGTACGAGCGCAAAAAAGCTGAGATTCTCTCCGAGCTATAATCAGCTCAATTGGAGCGTTTTTGCTGAACGAGCTCGTAAAACAGCGCGTCCAGTTCGCCCATTTGCTTACGGCCACCCTTCAGGTTGCCAGCTCCGTACAGGCAGGTTTGTAGTGTCTTGAATAAGAACTCAGACACAGCAGGTGGTGGCGTCTCAACAGCGGGGTTCTCACCCGACAGTATCGTCTCGTGCATCTCCTGCAAAGCTTGGTGATGCGGATTGCCCTCCAGTTGGCTCAGCAGTTCAGTGAAGTTTCGAGGCGGGTAAGCTTCGCGTTCTTGTAGCCAGCGCGCACATAGAATAGTGTGTGCCATTTCGAGATAGCGCTGCACGGTGAGCTCAGCTTGCCCAGCGTGTGGGCCCAGATAAACATG
Organism: uncultured Bacteroidia bacterium; assembly: GCA_964611815.1. Lineage (GTDB taxonomy): Bacteria > Bacteroidota > Bacteroidia > J057 > CAZTEZ01 > CAZTEZ01. Next base: position 4,269 of record CAZTEZ010000088.1, read on the forward strand.
ATACAGCTTGGCCCCCAGCTCCGTAAAATGGTGCATCAAGGGGCGCATGGCCAGGCGCGATTCCGCCAATGCTTTTAGGCGCATATCTAGCTCGTATTCAGCGGTGTAAACTGCTGGCGAATGCACCCACGCGAACACATGCGGCGACACCTCACCGATCTGGCGCAGCCATCTGCGGATGTCCCAACCCGTCAGGTGGATACCATCCTTTTCGATAGGTGCGATCGTCTCGTCTTGTTCTTCCACCCTCAGGTAGTCTTCCAGCGACCGCAGATAGGCAAACCGCACCTCAACGCGCTGGTCGAGCAGGGCAATGCCATCGGCGTGGTGACCACTCGCCACAGCGAACACCACCTGCACGCCATGCTGAGTGGCGGCTTCTTTCAGGCGAAATTGTATTTCTGAGGGGTTCGGCATCTGCACGCGAAACTAGCGGGATTCGAGTCCGCGCACAAGAAAGAGCTCCGAAATCGTGAAGCGCGGCTCGCCGGGGTGGGCCGAGCGTTCGTGGAAATCCGTCACCACAAAGGCTGCAGACACGATATATTGGTTGGGCGGTGCGACGTAAAGCAGTTGCAGCGGCAGGCTGTTCATCACTGGCCGGTCGATGCTGGGCGGGCGGGGGTCGTCCAGCGGGAGCGAGCGTGAGACCGTCGTTTGATTACCTTTAATATCTACTAGCCTCACCTCCAGCTGCACGCGAGCTATTCTTGCGAAGCTGTTGAAGACCTCCTCACTCAGCATCAGTCCATTACCGATTGCGATGGCCTCGGCGCCGGGCTGGGTCGCCTTCACGCGAAACGTGTCCTGATTCGCAACGGCCGGTAGGTAGGCGGCAGTTTCCATGTTCTGGTCTTGCAGATCTTCAAGTGCCTTGGGCGCCAGTGGCATCTCGATTGTGCTTGCCACGCGCACGGTGCCGTCGTGGTGGTCGAGTTGCCAGGCAGTGCGTTCGAGGTAGAGCCGGAAGCGCTGCATGCCGTTTTCAGAGATGATAAACGACTGTTTGCCAGTGCCTTTACGTAAGCTCAGCTCCATGTTGGCGATGCGCGCGCTGCCACCAGCGGTGTTCAACGGGATGAGGTCGATGGACAGGTTCAGCGTGGCACCGATGCGCGAAAGCTTGATGGCCGGTGCTGGGTCGATCCACAGCGTCGAGAGGAAGCCGTTTTCGCCACGGCGATACCGATAGGTGGGTCTGATTTCATAGAGCAGCGTGAATTCCTCGAGGCCTTTTTTGCGTAGAACTTCCGGCAATTCGTAGCCCTTACCGCTTTTCCCGACAAAGGGCATCTCGCGTTTCTTCGTCTCACCTTTCTGCTTCCAGGCGAGCGTGCCACCGCCTGGCCGGGGCTGCAGCGAGTCGCGCACCATCGGCATCAGGTTCAGACTGTCCGGCGGAATCTCTTTACCCTCAGGCAGTTCGTAGCGCTGGCTGACGTACACCGCCTCTGGCGTGCAGTACAACTCTAGGTCAATCTGCACGTCCTGTGCCCACAGACCAAGCGGAAATAGCAAAAGCCAAATGTGCCACAAATACCTCATTCTGTGGCCGTTACTTTGAAGCTCACCCGGCGGTTTTGCGCGCGGCCCGCTTCCGTATCGTTGCTGGCAACGGGCTGCTTGGGACCCATCCCCTTGGCGCTGAGGCGCTTGGGTTTCACGCCGCTTTCAGTCAGGGCATTCACGACGGCCTGTGCGCGCTGTTCAGACAGCTGCATGTTCAGTTGCAGCCCGCCCGTATTGTCGGTGTGGCCGATGATCTCAAGCGTTAGTTGCGGGTAGCGCTCGAGCAGGCTTTTCAGGTAGTCGATCTCGGTCTGGCTGGTCGGTTTCAGCTTGGCACTGCCCACTTCAAAGAAGATATTCTGCAGGTCCGACTCCGCCCCCAACTGCATGGGCATCAGCGTAATGTCTTGTGTCAGCTCTTCGTAGCCCGCGCTGTCGGGCAACACGATATTCGACGAATATGCCAGGTAGCCTTCTTTTTGCACCGAAATACCGTAGTCTTTGCCCGCCGGCAACGAGAGCAGGTACTCGCCCGTGCTCGGGTCGCTCTGGGTGGAGTCGATCAGCGAACCAGTGGCGTTGTCCGTAATGAAAATGCTCGCACCCAAGGGCTGCTTTTCAAGCTCGCCTTTAACCGTGCCGCTCACGACTTTGAGTTGGGCCACATTTTCGGTAATACTTTGTATGTCAGCAAGCTGCACTTCTGTAGAGGGCTGTTTGCGTTCCAGTTTTTCCTGCTGACGCTCGGTGGTAGCGATGGGTTCCGGCGGGCGAAAATCGACCTGGTAGAGGTCGTAGCCGCCCATGCCGCCAAGGCGCTTGCTGGCGAAATAGCCGTAGCGCGCGGTGGGTTCGAGCTGAAAAAAATGATCGTCAGCGGTCGTATTGATGGGGCTGCCGAGCGAGCGCACATTGCTCCAACTGGTGGCGTTGAGGCGGTCGGCGACGAAGATGTCGAAGCCGCCCATGCTTTCGTGGCCTTCGCTGCTGAAATAAAGCGTCTTGTTGCTCGCATGCCAAAAGGGCGCGTCTTCGTCAAACGGTGTGTTGATCTGGTCGCCGAGGTTGACGATGCTGTCCCACTCGTCGCGCTCGTTTTTGAACGCCAACCAGAGGTCCATACCGCCCTGACCGCCAGGGCGATCGCTGCTGAAAATCATCAGCTGACCGTCGGGCGAGAGACTGGCCGAGGTCTCGCGGTGGCGGCTGTTCACCTCCCCCTTCAGCGCCACGGGCGAGCGCCACAGGCTATCGCGCAGGCGAGACGTGTAGAGGTCGCCATTATTGCGCTGCTGAAAAACGATGAGCATACGCCCATCGGCCGAAACGCTGACACAGGCGTCGTGCTTGGTGCTGTTCAGGTTGCCTTCCAGTCGATCAGGTTCGGTAAACTGTTTGATGGAGGTGTTGTAAGTCGCAGCATAAATATCTTCGTAGTACACGCCCTCAACATCCGTGCCGCCGATGTTGTCTGGGCGCTGGGTCGTGAAGAACAGCTGGCGACGGTTGGCCGTCACGGTCGGCGCAAACTCATTGTATTCTGTGTTGATCGGGGGCATCAGCGGCATGACGACAACCGGCTGTTGCTGCTTCAGCATACGCTCTGAGCGGGCCAATTGCGATAAGCCGATTGCAGCACGCTCTCGCTGTTTCGCGGAGGTTGCGCGTTCTTTGGCTAATGCATAGAGCCGCTTGGTCAGTGCAAACTGCTCGGCGGTGAAGGCCGCTTCGGCATAATCCAGTAACAAGTCCGGCGATTGTATCGCCTCAGCTTTGAGGGCAACTTCCAGATAACGCAATGCCGTAAAGGGCTGTTGTTGGAAGAGATAAATGCGTCCGATTTCCCGATTCACTTCCGGATCGCCTGGTGCAAGCTGATGCGCTTCCTTCAACAGTTCCAACGCCTGCTTGTACTCGTTGAACCGCAGGTGTCCTTCTGCCTGGCGCGTCAGTTTGCGCAGCTGGCGCTGCTCATCTTTGCCCAACCCCGAATCGCCCGCTTGCCCAAAAACCGGCGAGAGCATGACTATCGATGCCAGCCACAACAGAAGAAAAGTCAAAGGGAGATCTTTCATCAGAATTCGATGATTTCAAATTCGGTGCGGCGGTTGTTCTGGCGGCCTTCATCCGTTTCATTGGTGTCGATGGGCTCTTTTTCGCCGTAGCCTTTCCATTCCAAACGCGCTCGCGGAATACCGTTGTCGATTAAATAGTCCACCACAGATTTCGCTCGGCGATCTGACAGGTCAACGTTGTATTCGTCTGAACCGCGACTATCGGTGTGCCCGCCGATGCGGATGCGCATCTTCGGGTACTCGTTCAGGATACTTTTCAAGCGCTCGAGCTCGGCCACCGAGGCGTCGCGCAGGGTCGCTTTGTCGAAGTCGTAGAAGATGTTCTTGAGGATGATCTTTTTGCCGACCTCCAGTTTCTGGAGTGCGACGTCTTTTTTAATCTCCTGATAGCCAGTCGTCTTCGGTATGTCAAAGTGCTCTGAATGAAAAAGATAACCCTCAGCAACCACCGCAATACCGTAGTCTTTGCCGGCCGGCAGGCTCGTTAAGTGGCGACCATCTTCGCCGTCGGAAAAGTTGCTGGCGATCTCCTCCCCTGTCTTATTGTCCGTGATAACGATCTTGGCTTCAATCGGCGTGCCTGTTTCCGCATCCGTAATCACACCTTTCAAAACCGTCACCGATACCTCCGGCAAAACCAGCGCTAAGTCTTTGGAGGCCACGGTCTTTTGGTCAGACTGCACCGTCGCAATATCGTCCATCTTTTTCGGCAGAAAGCGAATGCTGTAGATGTCCTTTTCGCCATAGCCACCGGGCTTGCTGCTGGCGTAGTACGCCGTGCGCCCGTCGGCAGCCATCACAAAATACACGTCGTCGTCGGCCGTGTTAACCGGGTAGCCGATGTTTACAGGCTTGCTCCATGAGCCATCGTCTTGCAAAGTGGTTTTGAAAATATCGAGCCCGCCCATGCTGTTGTGGCCTTCGGAACTGAAGTAAAGTGTGCGGCCATCGGGGTGGAAGAAGGGCGCGCGCTCTTCATGTTGAGTGTTAAGTGTAGCCCCCAGATTCGTCGGCTCGGCCCATTCTTTTTTGTCGACATCCCAGCGGCTCATCCATAAATCAAGGCCCCCTTGGCTACCATCGCGATCAGACACGAAGAACAGCAGCTGACCATCGGCGCTTTGTGCCGCGTGGGGCTCCCAGCTTTTGCGCGACGAGATATTATCCAGCTCTTTCGGCTTCGACCATTTATCACCTTTGCGCTTGCATTGGTACACGCTGCGCTGCCCACCACGATAGATGTACAACGTATTGCCGTCAGCTGATATAGAGGCACTTGCATCATGATACTGCGTATTCACTGGCTCACCCAACGGGCGGGCGTTTGTCCAACCGCCGGTTTTGCGCTCGGCGATGTAGAGGTCTTCGTACTTGAAGCCGTCGTAGTCGATATCTCCCTCGTTGGTTTCCCGACGCGAGGTGAAAATCATCGTCTGGTTGTCGGCCGTGATCACCGGTACGTAATCCGGGAATGGTGAGTTAATTTGCGGACCAGCGTTCTCGATCTTCACTTCGATTTTTTTCTTAACAATCTCTCGCGCGTTGATGACCTGCTGAATTTTTAGCTGCAGCTCACGCGCTTCCTCGCTGCCAGGCTTCAGCGTTTTCAGGTGCTGACGGTACAACTGCTCGGCAGCGTCAAAGTCTTCGTTGACGTGCAGCGCCTGGGCGTAAATGTACTTCACGTCCGGCTCCATATCGGGTGCTTTTTCGTGCACCTGTTTCAGTAGCGGGAGCGCTTTGTCCTTTTTCCCGACGTGCATATAGGCTTTACCGAGCAGGTAGGCCGTCTCATTGTTGGCGGGATTGACGCCGTAGGCCTCATCCAGGTGCGGAATGGCGTTGCGCGAATCGCCGTACTTCAGAAAGTCCTCGGCTTCTTTCAGCGCGCGTTTTTCAGTTTTTCGGTCGTCTTTGCTGAGCTCTTGCGCCAGCAACGGACTGCCGATGGCGAGCATCAGCAACAGGCAGAGTAAACGATTGGCCATCATGAGTAATGCGTTAAATCGCAGTAGAAAAGCAGAATCAAAAAGCGGCCCGAATCGGTCGGGGCCATTACTTGGAAGAATGTCAAATTAGGAAAACTAAGCGCATTAGCGTTGGCATTATTGGAACTCGTTTCGTGATTCTGTAAACTGCAAGTGCCAACCTAGCATCTATGGAAAACACGCTGCGAGATTTTGATGTGGTCGTCATTGGCGGCGGCCCCGCGGGCTTTGCCGCGGCTTTTCACGCACTGGATTACGGCAAACGCGTCGCCCTAATCGAACGCAACCGATTGGGTGGGGCGGGCATCCACAATGGCGCGCTGGCGTCTAAGACTTTGTGGGAGCTCTCACGTGATTACAGCCGCACCACCCTCACCGATCGCGGGTTCTGTGTGCACTCGTGCACCATTGAGTACCAAGACGTTGTGCGCGTTGTAGAGGAGGCTGTGAGCGAACGCGAACAGCAACTGATTAAGCAAGTCGAGCATTACTCGGAGGTCGCCAAAAGCAACTTTCAGTACATTGAAGGGAGTGCTGTATTAAAAGACGCTCACACTGTGCAGGTTGATTTGAACGAAGGTGGGGAGCGCACGATTTCAACGGACAACATCGTGTTAGCCATGGGCAGCAGCCCACGCAAACTCGATAGTATTCCGATCGACGAGAAGACCATCGTAACGAGCGATGGCTTGCACAACCTCGATCATTTCCCGGAAAGCATGGTCGTTCTAGGTGCGGGCGTCATTGGTTGCGAGTACGCAACGATGTTTGCGGCCTTTAATCAGACTAAGATTTTCATCATCGACCGCGCAGACCGCATTCTGCCGTTCGAAGACGAGGATGTTGCGGCGGTGGCGGCC
>CAZTEZ010000089.1:0-7056 GCA_964611815.1 uncultured Bacteroidia bacterium
AACGAGCAGGGCTTCGAAAGCTTCTTTGGCGGTCGCGGCGGCGGTGGCGGTCGTCGGCGTCGGCGGCCTACCGGCAAACCTGGTGGCGATCTACGCCTCAAGCTGAAGCTCACGCTGGAAGAGATTGCAACGGGCGCTCACAAAAAGCTGAAAATCAAACGTAAAGTCGTTTGTGATACCTGTGGCGGTACGGGTGCCAAAGACGAATCGAGCTTCCAGACCTGCCCCACCTGCAATGGCATGGGCGAGGTGCGCCGGCAGGTGGGCGGTGGTTTCTTTTCACAGGTCGTTGTACAGACTTGCCCGACCTGCGAGGGAACAGGTAAAATCATCACGGCCAACTGCGAGACGTGCAACGGCGATGGCCGCGTGACCAAAGATGACACCGTAGAAGTGGACATCCCGGCGGGCGTGCGCGATGGTATGCAGCTCAACATGCGCGGCGGTGGCAATGCCGGGATGCGCGGCGGCCCTGCTGGCGATCTGATTATCCAGATCGAAGAGCAGGCGCACGACCACTTCGAACGCGAAGGCGACAACGTGATTTACGAACTGCAGCTCAGCCTGCCTGATGCGGCGCTGGGCACGAACATCGAAGTGCCGACGCTTGACGGCAAGGCGCGTTTCAAAATCGATGCGGGCACGCAAAGTGGCAAGATTATTCGCCTGAAGGGCAAGGGTTTACCGGACATCAACAGCTACAGCCGTGGCGACCAGCTGGTGCACATCAACGTTTGGACGCCCACTGCCTTGTCTGCCGATGAGCGCAAAATGATGGAGAAGCTGCGCGAGAGCAAGAACTTCAACCCCGGCGAGGCGCAGACCGACAAAACCTTCTTGGGCAAAATTCGTGAGTTCTTCGGTTCTTAAGCCCGTTTCCGCCAGATATTGTCCCGTTTATTCCGCGACTGTACAGAGCTTAAGGTCTTATGCCCAGCTTAAGGTCTTATGCCCAGCAAGTCCATTGTCGTCAAGCCCTGTTGTATATTTGATGAACCTCTACGGTTTGAGGCCGTATGACATAACATTCACCTAAACTCCCATAGAACTTATGTTAAAAACGTCTCTACTTTTCGTTGTGCTGCTTTTCGGTAGCCTCTTTTCTTTTGCGCACGCTGGCGAGGGCCACGGCCCCACTGGCGACAAACACGCTGCGCAACAGCCCACTGTGTCTACGCCTGGGCATATTAGTCTGGCACCCGCTAACTCAGCGAGCGCTCAGCTGACCCCTGTTGAGCACACTGCACCTGCGCTGGCCACGACCACAGAACCTGTTGTGCAGCCTACCGAGCGCCCCGCATCTCAAAGCGCGAACAACCTGCGCATCGGCGAGCGCGCCGGCGGGCTGATTGCCGGGGTAAAGGACTGGTTCCAGAGCCGCCGCATTCTTAACAAGCGCGAGGCCATCGTTCGCGACGCAAGCACGACACTCGCGGGTATGGTGCGTTTAGGCATCATTTTGATGGTGGTTGGCCTGGCGGTAATGATCTTGGCGATCATTATCGAAGGTGCCATCGGCAATTTGTTCTACACGCTTGGCGCCATATTGCTGGTAGTCGGTTTGGTACTGTTTATTCTCGGATTAGTCGGTGTTATTTAAGCGACGCGCACCAACAGCATGCTACAAAAAAGCCGACTGAGTATGTTCAGTCGGCTTTCGTAGATAAAGTACTCAGCTCTCGTTATTCACCATACACTTTAATCTCCATTTTGGAATATAGTCCCAAAATTTGAGTGTAATTTTGATCTACATGATGAACGTTTTTTAGGCCACCATCTTTCATGGCAGAAGAAATGCTACAATCTCCTGTGGCTATCAAGCCTAAAATAGTGCTGCAAGTTCCAGTGCCAACTTTCGACATGCCAACATCACCACTGGACTCTACTTCTAGATCAGTAGAGGGAGTAGTTACATTGGTGTAGAGACCTCCAAAATATGGATTGACGGCACCACAACCTGTTAGGCTTACGGTGAACGTTACAGCAATTAGAAAAGCAAGTATTCGGAACATATCAGTAGTGTTTAGAGTTACTCAAACTTAAATCTAATGGTGTAATAATCCAAACTTATGATGAACTTAACACAATGAGCCCACAGTGCGCAGTTGTCCCGCTCTCAAACCCTGTTCTAATATTGTAAAGAATATGACACGTATCCCCAGTACTTCCCTTTGCTTTATCGTGTTCTGCTTTTTGTTTGTCGGTGTGGCCCAGTCAACCATTGCGCCACAGCGTGCGCAAGTGCGACAGGCTGAAACGCAAATGCAAGATCAGGCACCACTCGCCTCAAACGCGTACAAATCACCGGCTGACATCGCAAAACAAATGACCATTAAAAGCAGTGGTCCCAATGCCTCAACTGCAAACCTCGAACGGGAAAAGCACAAGGGATGCGCTTGCGCATCGTCCGTCTGTTCAGAGATCGCCAAAGCGAAAGTTTGGCGCTGTTTGGACCCGGGTGTTTAACAAGGCGAACACCAAGAAGAGAATCATGCGCAACCCTGATCTCCTTGCGATACTTTCGATGGCGTTTGGTATCGGAAGTGTCGTTTTGCCGTTTTTAGGGTTTCTGTTGGCGGTGGCCGCTATCGTGCTGGGTGTCATTGCCCTGCGGCGCGGACAGCGGCGGCCATTTGCCATCGTGGGAATCGTGCTCGGCAGCTTAGTGGCACTGTTTTACCTCGCCTATTTCGCCACGTTCATTTGGCTGATCTTACTCTTTTGGTAACCTGTGTAGTGGACTTCAAGTGGTCGCGGAAGCGATCACTTCGACTGCAGCGCGCTCGAGGTTTCAAGCGTCACGCCCGGCTCGTCGTACAGGTGGTTGAGCGTGACACTCTTGCGTCGCTTCCAGGTTAGTTCCAGAATAGAAGGCTGCGTACGGATGATATCCACGCCGGTATAGCCAGCGGCTTCCATCAGGCCGAACAACAGGCCTTCCATCAACAGTCGGTTGAACGGAAAATCGAGCTGAAGCAGGAGTGCTTTGTCGTCTGCCCCAATCAACTGCAGCCCTTGTGAGCCACACGCACCATTGGTGTGTGCCACGACCATACTTAGCGCATTACAGATTTCCTCGGCCTCGGGTTGCTCGCCAATCAGGCCATACTCGTACATGCTCAATAGCTCGGTCTGGCCAATACGCTTGCCCAGTTCGAGTAAATAGCCCTCGCCGTAAGTCAGTACAATCCAGTCGATGGCATCACGGTAGGCGCTGAACGGCAGTGGGTTAGCGGGGCAGCTCAGGTCGTAGCACAAAGCGATGTTGAACAACGGCCGGTGGATCGGATAGCTGGCGTCAAATTGTTCCAGCAAGTCTTTCAAGAAACCGGCACCAATAAAATCTGCGTGTAGCTTTGTTGAAGTGTTGGTTCTGAGTTGCATCTGGAGTAGGAATTTGAGATAGGTTTCACCCTAAAACAACAAGACAGAACAACATCCACCAGATGATTCTTCAGCTGAAATCAGAAATCACAAAGCAGACTAATACAAGCCCTTATGTACTACATAAAAGTACGTAGCTACATGGGCTAGGTTTGAGTGCTGGCACGTGAGCGCTAGTGGGGTTGATCACCTAGCAATACTCAATTTCCACGTCGGCCGTCAGCGGGCGGCTCTGGCACGTAAGAATATAGCCCTCCGCGATTTCGTCGTCCGAAAGCCCCTCGCGCTCGTCCATGGACACCGTGCCGGAGTGCACCCGTGCGCGGCACGTGCAGCACACCCCCTCCTGACAGGCGTAGGGCGGGTCGTAGCCCGAATCGAGTGCGGCGTCTAAGATGACCGTACCAGCAGGCACATCGATTTCAAAGGTGTCGCCCTCAAGGTGCACTTTCACTTTCTGGTCAACGACCTCGTAGTTGGTGCCGTCTTCGCCTGTGATTTCGGCAGCATCCGCAAACTTGGCGGCTTCTGGCACCGGCGCGCTGTAGAATTCCTTGTGAATGCGCGACTCCTCGATCTGCAGGCGCTCTTTGAGAATGATGCCCGCCGTTTCCATCAGGCCGGTTGGGCCGCACATGTAAAACTCAGTCGGCAATTGGGTACTGTCGATGGCTTTCTGCACGCTCTCGACACCGTTGTCGGGGTCCAGTCGGCAATAGTAATCGGCCCAGCTTGAGGTGCAGCGACTGAGGTAGTGCACGACGTTCAGGCGGTCGGCGTTCTTTTGCTGAAGCTCGTCAAGCTGATCTTTGAAAATGATGTCATTTTCAGTCGAATTGCCATAGATGAGCGTGATTTTGCTCTTGGGCTCTTGCAAAAGCGCGGTTTTAATCATCGACATCACAGGCGTGATGCCCGAGCCACCGGCAATCATAATATGGTGGCGTGCAGCGCCCGGGTCGGGCTTCAGCAAGAATTTACCCATGGGCGGGAAGACCTCCAGTTGGTCGCCGGCTTCCAGGGTGTTTTTGAGGTAGTTCGACACCCGGCCGTCGTCGATGGCTTTGATCGTGACCGACAGGAAATCGTCGGCCACCGGCGAGCTGCTGAGCGAGTAGGCGCGGCGCTCGTCCTGGCCGTGCACATCTGCGCGAATGGTGAGGTATTGACCGGCGGTGTAGTTAAAAGCCTCGTCGGCAGGCTTTTCGAGTTTGATCGTAAACGCATCCGGGGTTTCGTGGATGACATCGAGGACTTTGAGCGCGTGAAATTTCATACCGTGGTGGGTTAACTGGAGATGTTGGCAGAAGATGGGGGCGCAGTTAGGGCTGCACCGGCAGGCGATTGTACGAAAATACGACCCAAAAAAGCAAACCGGAGTGAAATAATTCCCGCTCGGCAAACCGAACGGTCTCAAGTGTCAGAAAAACTTGTATATTAAGACAGTGTTAAACTGCTGCTTTTTAGCATCTCCTGACCTATCACAATCTTATGAAACGACTCTTACTCTCTCTGCTGCTGGTGCTCGTTTTGGGCGCTGGCGACTTGCTCTACGCGCAAGGCTATGTGCCGAACGGCCAGCTCGACGAACTCGGCGACTTGGTGACGCGCAAAGAAATTATGCTGCCGATGTCGGATGGCACGCCACTGGCCACCGATGTTTTTATGCCAGTGCTTGCTGACACCATGGCGCTTTCGGACATCGAGCTGGACTTGGCGGGCCTGGTCGGCCTACCGCTGGGCACTATCGTCATCCCGACGCTGAAGTTTGCCGAGCCCGGCACCCAGCTCTATATCTATCCCGAACAGGACGATCCCTACAGCCTGCCGGTGTTCTTTTCGCGCACGCCCTATAATAAGCAAGGACCAGAACTGGGGCAAATCGGTGCAATACTTGGCTACCAGTCGATCCGTCAGGACATGCGCGGGCGATACGCCTCGGCGGGTGTCTACATGCCGATGTTTGCCGATGCCTGGCAAAAAGATGCTTACATCGATTTTGGCCACCTGCTCGACACCACCTTTAATAAAGAGGCAAACTCACATCAGGATGGCTACGAGACCGTACAGCTGATCGCAAATGGCCTGAAGCTGATGGGCGATTCGATCGTCATTGACCCATCGGGCGCCTCGCCCCTGCCGTATGCCAACAATGGCAAAATCGGTATGTTCGGCGCATCAGCGGAGGGCAACTGTCAACTCTCGCTGGCCGCCGCTGGCCCCATTGACCCCACAGCCGAGCGTGGCCTGAAATGCCTGGTGCCGGTTGTCGCTTCCGGCGAGTTCTACCACAGCACCGGCCACCACAACGGCGTGTACCGCGAACGCATTATCGATGGCTGGTTGCGCGGGCAGGTGGAGCAGTACGACTACCTGAATGATCCGACGGATACGAGCATCTACAACCACCTTCACAGTCTGCAGGACTATGGCAGCAATATCCCCTCGCCGAAGATCGCTGCTGAAACCGCCATTGATTTCTGGACCGTCGACAACAGCGCGCACTACCCGAACGGTGGCGCCCGACCGGTGATGGACATCTCGGCGGCCCCGCTGGATGCCAATGGCAACCCCGACCGCAATGGTACGGTCTCGCGTTACACCAACATGGAGGTGCCGACTTACCACCTCACAGGCTGGTGGGACATCTTCATCGACGGCCAGATCGACACCTGGCAGCGCATGAAGCGCCATACCAGCGCGACCAAGCCCTATCAGAAAATCGTGGTTGGCCCCTGGGCCCACCAAACCATTGGCTCCTCGCAGACTGGCGATATGCGCGGCGAAAATGCCTACCCCGACAACGTGGGTGATGTCATCGGCCTGACGCTAGACAATATCTCTGCCGACAATATCGACCTCAGTGGCCTGGGCAATTCTCAACTGGTTTCCTGGTACCGCACTTGGTTAGGCGAGCCCACCATGCAACTGCCGCCCATCGAAGAGTGGCAATATGTAGCTAGCATTCTCGGTTCTGATGTTTATGTGCAGTTGCCCGCTGATACGTTGACGCTCGAGTTTACCGAGTTTTTCAATTTCATCGCCGGTTCAGGCGGCTTAAGCCAATTCCCGCTACGCGTGAAAGGCTTGACGGGTATCGACTCCAATGAGGTCCAATTTGTAGATATTCCCGCCCTTGGCACGAACCTGATCGGCGTAGGTGGTGCAGCTGAATTGCCCGAGACTGGCGATATCCAATGGGATGGCAGCATGACCGATGGCGTGAAAGACTTCCAGTATTACGTCGTAGGCCCCGTCAACGACGGTATCACTGGCGTGAATGGCCCGACAACTGGTAACTACTGGGTGGGTGCCGATACCTTCCCCAAACAGGATGTCACCTTCGAAACGCTCTACTTCCATGCAAACGGCGATATCGACGACATGCCGCCCACCGAAGATGAAGGCACGCTCACCTACTTCGCCGACCCCGATAACCCGGTGCTGACCCACGGTGGCCCGAACATGATTGTAAGTACCCCCGACCGTGCCCGAGATAGCCAGGGCCAGATGGATTTCCAGGACCCGATTTATCGCAACCAGGTACTGACACGTGCGACCGACGAAATTGACGGGCAGGAGTACGTCGACATCATCCAGTTTGAAACCCAGGGCACGGCGGACGGGGGGCTACTCGGTCAATGCGGTGGACAACGCACTCATAACTGCTCT
>CAZTEZ010000089.1:7066-10556 GCA_964611815.1 uncultured Bacteroidia bacterium
CACGATTGTCGATAGCTTCAGCATTATCGGCTACACCAACTTCACGCTCTATGCCAAAGCCAACCCGGTGTCGTGGCAGCAAACCGACAGCACCAACGCCGATTACATCGTGCGGGTGCTCGACGTTTACCCCGACGGCCGCGAGCTGTATGTGTACGAAGGCGCCTGCAATGTGCGCGCCCGCGAGTATGCCAAAAGCTGGACGACCGGCAACGTGGACAACGACGCGCCCTGGAGCAACATGAAGGTCGATTCCGTGTACGAGGTCACCTTCCAGTCGCTGCCCATCGCCTACACCTTTGGCCATGGGCACAAGATGAAAGTTTTGGTCTCGAGCACGAACTACCCCCGTTATCAGCCCTGCCCGAACGTACCGCTCGAACAGGGTGAGTTCTTCCGCCGCCGTCAGTACGGCAACGAAGGCTATGATTATCAGGGCCAGACACTGTTCGCGCGTAAGCAGTTGAACACGCTGCATTTCTCTGATGTGTATCAGATGAAAATGGAAGTGCCGCGCGTGGGCAAGCAGTTCACGACCTCGCGTGAGGAAGTGAAAGACAAGCCCATGCCGGCTCAGAACTTCCTGACCGTCTACCCGAACCCAGCCACAGACGTGGTCGCTCTGCAGTTCCAGCAACGCGGCGAGTACGTCGTCTCGCTGGTGGACCCGACGGGCAAGCAGGTGCTGCGCCAGCAACTGACTGATGGCGGTCGCCTGGAAGTTCGCCAGCTGCCCCGCGGGCTCTACATCTTGACGGCTGAATCTACCGACGGCAGCTTCGTCGAGTCAGCTAAAGTTGTGCTCCGATAAGCGTCGGCTCACATTCACACGAACGAAAAAACGCCCGCAGCTTTAGAGCTGCGGGCGTTTTTTGGTTGCTCGGACGATAGTCGAAAGATGGCTTAGCTGCCGACTTCCAGCACAGCGGGCACATCGTAAGCTTGACGTACGAGCAGATTATCCATGGGGTCGTAGGCGCGGAAGACGAACCAGTTGTAGCCATCCGGGCCGGGCTCGATGGGCGACTCGAGGCCGAAGACGTACTTCTGTTGAGGCGGGATGTCGATCGTGATGATGTTGTGCAGCATGCTTGACGATTTGCTGCCGAGCACCAGCTCGATATCAATCGCGCCTTCAAAGGGTTTGTCTTTTGACTTGTTCGTGATCGAGAACGCGTACACGTACATATCGCCTTTCAGTTCCACGCTCGGGATAGTCGCCTCCAGCGGGAATTTCTCGACGGGGTCGTTTTGCGCCTCTTCGAGGTTCTTTTCGGCCATGCCGCAGCCGCTCATCAGCAAAAGCGCGAGGGCAGCGAGCCAGATCAATGGGGTTTTCATAGTTGTAAAGCCTTGTGTGCGGGGGTTGATAGGGGGAATACCCTGAATAAACAAAAACAGGCTACACGGGGGTAGCCTGCTCCAAAAGTTTTTTGATGTACGCTGTTATTCGGCCAGGGTGTCCAGCACGAGTTCATACTCGCCTACACCAACCAGCGGGGTCTCCACGGTGTCTTCGGCGTAATAGGTCGGCAGGTCGCCGTTGCCGGGCACGGTGCAGGAGATGACTGTTGGGCCGGGCTCCAGGATGCGCTCGAAAGCTGCAACGCCTTCAAGATCAGTGGTGGCCAGGTAATCACGACTACCGTCTTCTTCGTTCACTACAAAGTGATAGGCTTTGACCAAGAAACCCGGGCCAGTGCCACTTTCGGGGTGGATGACCGTGATATTTAGACTACCATCGCGGTAAGCGGTGTTCTGGTTGTTCAGTTCATCGCCGGTACAGGAGCTAAGCACCAGTGCCATGGCGAGAACGGCGAGCGCACTAAAGCGCAGCAGGATACGATTCATAAGAAGCAGAAAGCTGAGAGACGGTTAATTTAGTATTTGATGCCCAAGTTACGGTAGATGAAGCCCAAAATCCACATCGGGCCAATCAACAGGAACTGAAGATCATTAATAAAGGAAGGTTTTTTGCCTTCAATTTTGTGCCCGACGAACTGGAACACCCACGACACCGCGAAAACGGCCACATTGATGATAGCCAGCCAGCCAAGGCTACCGTTCAGTGCCTGCAGGATCAAAAACTGCAGCAAGTACATCAACGCAACCTGAATGAGCATGCCCAGCGCCAGCAATGCATTGGTGCGCAAATAGAAGCCGAGCCACGTAACAGCGATGAAAATCGTAGCGGCGTTCAAGTGGGGCGAGATGTTCGTCATGGATTCCGGCATCGGAATCGACAAAAACAGCCCGATGACCGTGAACATGATCAGCGGCACGAAAATAAAGTGAATCGCTTTGTTCGTTTTGTTCTGGTGGCTCTCGCCGTAAAGTTCAAACCATTCGTCTGCGGAACGCATAGTAAATGATGATTGTGGTGAGTACTGACTAAGGTATAGCTTCTTATAGCTACTTGGTATGCGGTGAATGACCGTGTTTACCAAACGTTAATATACAAAAAAGCAGTATGCGCGCTGGATTTCAAGCCGTAGTGGCGGAATATCTGCGCCGGGTGGTCAGCATTAGGCGCGGAATTGTTTAATTTTCGTCTCCTCTGACAACATCATCCTAACATCACACCAGTTTTCACCAGCATGGCGACAAAAACACTGCAGTTTCGCGAAGCCCTTCGGGAGGCTATTGACGAAGAAATGGCGCGCAACGAAGACGTGTTCATCATGGGCGAAGAGGTAGCCGAGTACAACGGCGCCTACAAAGTCACGGAAGGCTTGCTCGATAAATACGGCGAGCGCCGGGTGATCGACACGCCCATTTCAGAGCTTGGCTTTGCGGGCATCGGGGTGGGGGCGGCTATGGCCGGCTTGCGACCCATCGTCGAGTTCATGACCTGGAACTTCGCGGTGCTGGCTTTCGACCAAATCGTGAACTCCTCGGCCAAAATGCTGCACATGACCAACGGCCAGTTTGGCAACCCCATCGTCTTTCGTGGCCCCACGGGCTCAGCAGGCGGCCTGGGGCAGCAGCACTCGCAAACCTTTGAGAGCTGGATGGCCAACGTGCCCGGGCTAATTTGCGTCACCCCGAGTGTGCCGGGCGATGCCAAGGGCCTGCTGAAAGCGGCTATTCGCAACGACAACCCCGTCTGCTTTTTCGAGTCTGAGCAGATGTACGGCATGAAAGGCGAGGTGCCTGATGAGGACGATTACGTTCTCGAATTGGGCAAATGCCACATTAAACACCCCGGCGACGACGTCACGATTATCACTTTCGGTAAAATCTACCACCAAGTGAAAAAGGCGCACGAAGAGCTTAAAAAAGACGATATCAGCGCTGAGGTCATCGATTTGCGCACCTTGCGCCCGATCGACTACGATACCATCGTCGAATCGATTAAAAAGACCAATCGCTGCGTGGTGGTCGAAGAAGCCTGGCCCCAGGCCTCGCTTTCGAGCGAGCTGGCTTTCCAGATTCAGCGTCGCGCATTCGACTACCTCGATGCGCCCGTTGTGCGCGTGACGACACAAGA